>JBOHER010000145.1:0-17843 GCA_050701115.1 Haloechinothrix sp.
CTTACCGACACCGGACGGGCCGGCGAAGATGAACGACCCGGACGGACGCTTCGGGTCCTTCAGACCGGCGCGGGTCCGCCGGATCGCCTGGGACACGGCCTTGACCGCGTCCTCCTGGCCGATGATCCGCTTGTGGATCTCGTCCTCCATGCGGAGCAGACGGGTGGTCTCCTCCTCGGTGAGCTTGAACACCGGGATGCCGGTCCAGTTGGCAAGGACCTCGGCGATCTGCTCGTCGTCCACCTCGGCGACGACGTCCAGGTCACCGTCCTTCCACTGCTTCTCCCGCTCGCCCTTCTGCCCGAGCAGCGTCTTCTCCTCGTCGCGCAGCCGCGCGGCCCGCTCGAAGTCCTGGGCGTCTATCGACGATTCCTTCTCCCGGCGCACGTCGGCGATCTTTTCGTCGAACTCGCGCAGGTCCGGCGGAGCGGTCATCCGGCGGATCCGCATCCGCGCACCGGCCTCGTCGATCAGGTCGATCGCCTTGTCCGGCAGGAACCGGTCGTTGATGTAGCGGTCGGCCAAGGTCGCGGAGGCCACCAGCGCGGAGTCGGTGATCGAGACACGGTGGTGCGCCTCGTACCGGTCACGCAGCCCCTTGAGGATCTCGATGGTGTGCTCCAGCGACGGCTCGCCGACCTGGATCGGCTGGAACCGGCGCTCCAGCGCGGCATCCTTCTCGACGTGCTTGCGGTACTCGTCGAGCGTGGTCGCACCGATGGTCTGCAGCTCACCCCTGGCCAGCATCGGCTTCAGGATCGACGCGGCGTCGATCGCGCCCTCGGCGGCACCGGCACCGACCAGCGTGTGCAACTCGTCGATGAACAGGATGATGTCGCCGCGGGTCTTGATCTCCTTGAGCACCTTCTTCAAGCGCTCCTCGAAGTCACCACGGTACCGCGAGCCCGCGACCAGAGACCCGAGATCGAGGGTGTAAAGCTGCTTGTCCTTCAGCGTCTCGGGCACCTCGCCCTTGACGATGTTCTGGGCCAGCCCCTCGACGACGGCGGTCTTGCCGACACCGGGTTCGCCGATCAGCACCGGGTTGTTCTTGGTGCGGCGGCTCAGCACCTGCATGACCCGCTCGATCTCCTTCTCGCGGCCGATGACCGGGTCCAGCTTGCCCTCACGCGCCGACGCGGTGAGGTTGCGGCCGAACTGGTCGAGCACCAGCGAGGACGACGGGGTGCCCTCACCGCGGCCGCCACCGGCCTCGGCGGGCTCCTTGCCCTGGTAACCGGAGAGCAGTTGCAGCACCTGCTGGCGCACCCGGTTGAGGTCCGCGCCCAGCTTGACCAGCACCTGCGCGGCGACCCCCTCACCCTCACGGATCAGCCCGAGCAGGATGTGCTCGGTACCGATGTAGTTGTGGCCGAGCTGCAGCGCCTCGCGCAGCGACAACTCGAGCACCTTCTTGGCACGCGGCGTGAAGGGAATGTGCCCGCTCGGAGCCTGCTGGCCCTGGCCGATGATCTCCTCGACCTGCTGGCGAACGCCCTCCAGCGCGATACCCAAGGACTCCAGTGCCTTGGCCGCGACACCCTCACCCTCGTGGATCAGGCCCAAAAGGATGTGTTCGGTGCCGATGTAGTTGTGGTTGAGCATCCTGGCCTCTTCCTGGGCCAGGACGACCACCCGCCTCGCGCGGTCGGTGAACCTCTCGAACATTGCAACTCCCTCGACTGCTGCGTCGGCGGTGATGAGGCCATCACGTACTTCGCGATGTGTTCAGCACCGTATGACCACTGTAGTAGCCACACCATGTCGCGTGCGTAACCACTACGGCAGATTTCGGCCAACCCGCCATCTGGCGACCGCACAGAGTGCACCAGTGGGCGATCTGTGCCCTGCCTGGCCTTACTTCTCTTGCGCCCGTACGTCCACACAACGTGCGAACGTCCGCCGAAGATTCCATCCGGCTGCCTTGTCCGCTTAGCGCGAACGCCGATTGTCGCACCCAGATGGTGCATGGTGACCTACCGCACCCGCGAACCAGACCGAGCCCGAGGTAAAGTAAGGCATCCCTAACCAACCGTCCGGGGCAAGGAGGTGGCCGTGCGTATCCGGCGCAGCGCGGACATCGCACGCCGCCTTGCCGCGCATGGGCTGAGCGAATCCATCCGGCGCATCAACGAACGCCAGCACCAGTTCCACATCGAGTTCGGCAGCCCACCGGGCTGCGCGGACGAGCCGCGAGGGTGGCGCGGCTGCGCCGATCTCCTGGCCGACCCCAACCACTTCATCGGCTGGCGCAAAACACTGGCCGAATGGCTGCACGGGCAATACGGCACAGCGCCCGATCGCACCACAGCAGGCTACGTGCAAACGTGGTATCTCCAGGCGCCCGCATTTATCGGCGCGCTGCTGTTCCACCACGAGCGGCGCGTGCCGTCACTTCGCCCCGAGCACATCGCCTTCCGCATCGCGATACACGACCGGCCACATCTCGACGGACTGGCACTGGCCGCCACCGAGTTCGCCTGCCTGCCCGGCGACCCCGCGGCGGGCGCGCCGGAAGCCACCGTGGTCGAATCCGAACACGCCCTCGCCGGGCTGCTGCGCGCACGCTATGCGGCACATGCCGCCCGGTTCGTCCGCGCATACGGGCCGACCGTCCGCTTCGGCAGGCACACCCTGTGGGCCGCTGCCACCGACAGCCTCGACGTCGCCCTGTGGCGGGCGGGCAGCTACCTCGGCGACGAGGGCGGGGGCGTGGCCGACGCCGCGTTGGTGCTGCCGGACACGATCGAGCCGTTCACTTCCGCCTCCACCCTGCGCAGCGCGTGCGATGAGCACGGCAACCCCACCTGGACGCGCCGGAAGGAGAGCTGCTGCTTTCACTACCTGCTCACCCAGGGCGACAGCGAGTGCGCCACCTGTCCCAGGCGTTCGCCCCGGCACGCGCGCTGACGGTCGAAGGAAACGCAGCATGAAAGGGCCGCCGAGAAGAATCCCGGCGGCCCCGCCCGATATGAGACACTGTGGTCGACGAAAACGTCAGTTCTTCTTGTGGTAGGCCTCGACCACCTCGGTCGGGATGCGGCCGCGGTCAGAGACATTGAAACCGTTCTTGCGAGCCCACGCGCGAATAGCCTGGTTCTGTTCCCGGTCCACCGCTGCCGGACGGACAACGCCGGGACCACGACCGGCGGCGCGCTTACGGCCACCGGAGCGACGGGCGTGCTCGACATACTGAGCGAGCGCATCGCGCAGCTCCTCAGCATTGTCCGCAGACAAGTCGATCTGGTAGCTGATTCCATCCAAACCGAACTCGACGGTCTCGTCGGCCTCGGAGTCATCCAAATCGTCCACGAGAGAGACGAGTACCTTCTGCGCCATCAGTTTCCTCCTGCGTTGAGCTGACTCGAATGATCAGGGGTGCCCACCGGTGTCATGCGCGAAGCGTCAGCGCGGCGAACAGACATTGACAACACATTAGTACCCCCGTTCAGCGAGAAACGCAAACCTATCGATTGCGTGGCGCCCGTTCGGGCTATTCTCGGCCGAACCTGGCCCGGCTATTCCGGCCGGACCAGCGGGAACAGGATCGTCTCCCGGATACCGAGTCGGTGAGTGCCATCAGCAAGCGATCGATGCCCATTCCCACACGCCGCTCGGGGGCATTCCGTACTCCAACGCACGCAGGAAATCTTCATCCAGTTGCATGGCTCCGCTATCCCCCTGGGCGGCCAGCTTGGACTGTTGGGTCAGCCGCTCCCGTTCGAGCACCGGGTCAACAAGTTCCGAGTATCCGGTGGCCAGTTCGAATCCGCGCAGGTAGAGGTCCCACTTCTCGGCAACCCCTTGTCTGCTACGGTGCTGCCTGGTCAGCGGCGACGTTTCCAGCGGGAAGTCGCGCACGAATGTCGGCGTAGCGGTGCAGCGACTCGGCGGGCGTTTCCGGAGTCACCGCTTCACCGAGCGCGGCAGATAGCGAGCCATACGTTGTCAACGTTGTCCACTCGCCTGACAGATCGTAATCGGACCCATCAGAAAGCGTGACAACGTGGCTCCCGAACACGGCTTGGGCCGCCTCCTGGACCAGTTGACGGGTCATGTCCGCATTCGTGTCGTAGGTCGCGTACGCTTCGTAGAACTCCAGCATCGCGAACTCAGGCGAATGGGACGAGTCGCTGCCCTCGTTCCGGAAGTTTCGGTTGATCTCGAAGACCTTCTCGAGTCCACCGACAACACAACGTTTCAGATACAGCTCGGGTGCGATCCGCAAGAACAGTTGCAGGTCGAACGCGTTGGAATGCGTCACGAACGGCCGTGCTGCCGCGCCACCGTGGAGTGTTTGCAGCATAGGCGTCTCGACCTCGAGAAAACCGCGCTGGTGGAACGAGTCGCGCAGCGCTCGCAACACCCCGGCCCGGGTGCGAACCACATCCCCAGCCTTCGGACGCACAATCAGATCTACATACCGCTGACGGATGCGGGTCTCCTCGGCGAGGTCCTTGTGCGCGACCGGGAGCGACCGCAGTTGCCTTCGAGGTGAGCCACCAGCCATCGGCCAGCACGGATCTCCGCCAAGGAATGCGTGCGAGCAACCTCGACCGGATAGGGATCGATGCCCTCCGCGAGGATTCGCTCCCGCTTCTCCCGTCGCACCCGCATCTGCTCGGGCAGGCCTTCCGCGGTGCTCGATTCGGGAGCGGGCTGAGAATCCGTCATGGTCACATAGGGTACGAACCCGCTGCTCCGGTCCGTGCACTGCATTGCACTAGCGACAGAGTCACTTCTCAACCCGATCGCGGACATTTCGCTCGTAGGCGAGGCGCAAGCCCATCAGCGTCAGATCGGGCCGATGTTCGGTGATCGTTTCCGATTCGTCGACCACCAGCGGTGCGAGTCCACCGGTGGCGATCACTGCTATCTGCCCCTGGTCTTCCGGATAGGCCGTCCGCAGCTCGCGCTGGAAGCGTCGCACCAGGCCATCGACCTGCCCGGCGAAACCGAACAAGATGCCCGACTGCAGGCACTCCACGGTGCTCTTGCCGATCACCGAGCGCGGCCGGACCAGCTCAACCGCCCGCAGCGCAGCGGCGCGCGAGGCGAGCGCGTCGAGGGAGATCTCGATGCCCGGCGCGAACGCACCGCCGAGGAACTCACCGCGCACCGATACCGCGTCCACGACGGTGGAGGTACCGAAATCCACCACGATGCATGGGCAGTCCCGGTGCAGGTGGTGTGCCGCCAGGGTGTTGACCAGTCGGTCGGGTCCGACTTCCTTCGGGTTGTCGACCAGCAGCGGCACGCCGGTACGTACCCCCGGCTCGATGATGATCTTCGGCATTCCCGGGTAATAGCGACCGAACATCGTGCGCAACTCGTGCAGGATCGGCGGAACCGTGGACAGCGCCCCGATGCCGGCCACGTCATCGGCATGCGTACCGAGCATTCCGTGCATGGTCAACGCCAACTCGTCCGCGGTGATCCGCGGGTCGGTGCGCATGCGCCAGTCGCGGATCAGCTCGGCGGAGTCTCCCCTGCCCGAATACAGCCCGAAGACAATATTGGTGTTGCCGACGTCGACCGTGAGCAGCACGTCAGTTTTCCGCGTGCAGCAAGGCATCCAAGCGGGCGGCGTCCACGGTTTCCTGGGTCGACGGCGCCGTTTCGCCGTGCCCGCGCGAGATCGGCACCGGGCCACTGATCAGCCCGGATTCGGCTGGCGCCTGACTCGGGTCGTCGCCCTGCTCGATGATCCGATTTTCGGCGTCCACGAACAGCACCCTCGGCTGGTAGGCGGCGGCCTCGGCCGAATCCATCTGACCGTAGGAGATCAAGATGACCAGATCGCCGGGGTGCACCAGGTGCGCGGCGGCACCGTTGATCCCGATGACCCCGCTGCCCCGTTCACCAGGGATCACGTAGGTCTCCAGGCGGGCGCCGTTGGTGATGTCGACGATGGCGACCTGCTCGCCCGGCAGCAGGTCCGCCGACTCCATCAGGCCTTCATCGACGGTCACCGAGCCGACATAGTGCAGGTCGGCGTGGGTCACCGTGGCCCGGTGGATCTTGGACTTGAGCATGGTGCGCAACATGGTGACTCTCCTTCTTACACCTGGTCGGCTTCGGTCGGGTTGCCCAGGACAAGGCCTACGTTGTCGATCAATCGCGTGCCGCCCACCCTGGCGGCGACGAGCAGCCGTGCTGCGCCCTCGTCGGGCACGGGTCCCAGGTCGGCGCTTCGCAACTCGAGGTAATCCACCGTGACCTCCGGCCGAGAGGCCAGCGTGGCCGCCGCTGCCTCGAGCACCGCCGCGCCCCCATTGACCCCCGCGTGCGCGCCCGCGGTGAGCGCGGCGGACAACGCGACGGCTTGCTCGCGCTCGGCGGCGGACAGGTAGGCGTTGCGAGAGGACAACGCGAGGCCGTCGCGTTCCCGGACCGTCGGCACCCCGATCACCGAGACGTCCATGTTGAGGTCGCGCGCCATGCGCTTGATCAGCACCAGCTGCTGGTAGTCCTTCTCGCCGAAGAACGCGTACACCGGACCCACGATGTTGAACAGCTTGGCGACCACGGTGAGCACGCCGGCGAAGTGGCCAGGGCGGGCAGCCCCCTCCAACTCGGCACCGAGCGGCCCGGGTTGCACGGTCACCGTGGCGTCCTCGGCGTAGATGTCGCTCACGCTGGGGGTGAACGCCAACTCGACGCCTGCCTGCTCGAGCGCTTTGAGGTCGGCGTCCATGGTGCGCGGATAGGCGTCCAGATCCTCGTTGGCGCCGAACTGCAGTGGGTTGACGAAGATCGAGACGGCGACCACCGAATTCGGGATCCGCCTGGCCCGGCGGACCAGTTCCAGGTGGCCTGCGTGCAGCGCGCCCATGGTCGGGACGAGCACGACAGTGCGGCCCACCGCGCGCAACGCGGCAGTGATGCGGGAAACGTCGTCGGGCCGGGCGTGCACGTTGAGCAGGCCGCGGGTGAACTTCGGAGCATTGCCGATCATCGGCCACCGCCTAGTACTGACTTGATCTCCTCCGCCGCGTCGGCCCGCAGCAGGCCGGACTGCTGCGCCCTGACCGCGGTGCGGTTGGCGAGCGCGGTGTAGCTGGCGAGGATCTCGGGTGCGCGCTCGGCGAGTTCGGCGAGGTGCGCACGCACCGTTCTGGCGTCGCCGCGGGCAACCGGGCCGGTGAGCGCGCGGTCGCCGTGCCGCAGCGCGTTGTCCAGGGCGGCCGACAGCAACGGGCTGATCAGCCGTTCGGCGTTGTCGACGCCCGCGCCGTGCAGCAGTTCGGCACAGTCGGCGACCAGGGTGATCAGGTGATTGGCGCCGTGGGTCAGGGCCGTGTGATACAACGCCCGAGACGACTCGGGAATGCGTACCGGCTCGGCACCCATCTCCATCGCGAGCGCCTCGCCTACGTTCCAGGCCGCGTCATCCTCGACGGCGGCCGTCACCCCGATGCACGCGGCCGCGAGGCGAGCGATGTCCTCGGGCCTGCCGGTGAAGGTCATCGCGGGGTGCAGGGCGAGGCAGAGCACGCCGATCTCGGCTGCGGGGCGCAGCACGGCGACGCCGTGTGCACCGGAGGTGTGCACCAGGATCTGCCCCGCACGCAACGAACCCGTGGCGATCAGGCCGCGCACCATGCCTGCCAGCGCGTCGTCAGGCAGCGCGAGCAGCACGAGGTCGCTGCGGCGGACCACCTCGTCGGGCGGCAGCAAGGGGACGCCGGGAAGCAATCGCTCTGCGCGGCGGAGTGAGTCGGCCGAAAGGCCGGATGCGGCGACGACCGAATGCCCGGCTCGGCCGAGGGTCGCGCCCAGAACGCTGCCCACCCTGCCGGCCGAGACCACGCCGACCGCAAGACGCGCTGGGCGGGTCACGGCGGATGCCGCGTCGTTGTTCACCGCACTGCTCCTTCACTCGTTCCAGTCCCGCTCATGATTTCGCGGGTACCGGACGACGGCGCGAGAGTAGCTCACATCCACCTGTATCCGCCGTGTTCAGGTGACGAGGTTCACCGTGGTGGGCTGAAAAACGCCTTGACGGCGTTGGGTGCGCTGAAAGGGCCACTCACTGCACCCAGTGCGCTGAAAGCGTCTTTCAGCGTCAGTCGCGCCGCCTGCGCCGACGGGGCACGTTATCCGACCCGAGGGACGCGAGCAGGTCGGCTACCGACCGCCCTGCCGAGTGGGAGCCAGCGCTCTCGGCCTGGTCCGCGTGGCTGCCACCTGCGTGCTTGCCCGCACGCGCTCCGGCGACTGGTTCAAAGGCGTTCCACGGCGGTTCCCCTTCGGGGAGCCTGCGGCGTCCGCCGGTGTATTCGGGTCCCGCTGGGCTCTCCTGCTTCCGCCTGCGGCCGCCAGGCCGCTGCTCTGATTGAATCTGCCTGACCTCGTCCGGCAACGTGTTATTGGGTTCGCCCGGCGATTCTTCATCACGGCCATTGGCCCAAGAGGATCCCCAATTCATATCGAAACCCTTCGCGAAGTCGTCGTGCTCGGATCGGGTCGAGAACGGCTCGGCTGAGAACAGGGGCGCACCCGTGGGCTCCCGCTTGGGCAGGTCGGCACCGCTGGAGGACGGCTCAGTCCGCAGCGGTTCCGAGCCGGTGTGCCGCATCGGCTCGCGGTGCGGCGGGCGAGGGGGCTCACGCCGTGGCTGCTGGTGCACGGGGGCTTCGGTCTCCAGCACCCTGGCGATCAATTCGGTACGCGCATCGACCGGGTCGACCGGCATCGGACGGGATGCTGAGCCAGAGATCCGCACCGGCTTGACGACCGGCTGAGCCGGCAGGTACTTCCCGTCATCGGCCAGCGACCTCATGCGGGTGGACTGCGCGGTCAAAGCGACGCGCTCGTAGAGCACCTCACCGCCGAAGAGTTGCTGCAGGCTGTCTCTCAGCGCGCTGAGTTCGGCGCGCAGGGCGGCGAGTTCGTCCCGTGACTCGGCTTCGACCTTGCGCCGAATCTCGGCTTCGGCTTCCAACTCGTATTCGCGGCGCGCGGCGATCTCGCGCTCGAGTTCCAGTTCGTAGACCGACTGCGCATCGCGCACCGACTCCTGAGCGGTTTCCGCCTGCCTGCGATACTTCGTGGCGAGAAACGCGCCGAGCAGGGCAGCCCACAGCGCCGCGAGAATGCCCAGCCGGAGCCAGCGCGCGTCCTCACTCAGCACCAGCAATGTCGTCGCGACAACGGCGAGTGAGATGCCTGCGGCGAACCACGGCGTGCCGACGCGGCGACCGCGGGGATCAGCACGCCTGCCATTCATGGGCACGAGAGTACCTGCTGGTAACCAGACCGAGACCTACTCGGTACCTGACCTACCCTTATGGCCGTTTTGTCTCGTCAACGTGATCGCGGTCCCTCGGTTCCGGTGTCCGGCAGGATTGCTCCAACCACAGGGCCGCTCCGACCAGCACCGCGGCACACACGGCTCCGATGATCGTGCTCGGTGTGTCCTGCCGAGCGGCAGCCAGCTCATCCCGTGGCAGTAGGTACAGCGCGGCGCCGAGCCAACCGCCGGACATGATCGCGCCCAGCAACGACGAAGCCTTGGCGAGGGCGACCATCCGGGCGATCACGATGGGTCCGGTGACGTGTGCCGAGCGGATCTTGTCCCGCACCCAGAAGGCCAGCGCCAGCTCGGCCATGGCCAAGACCAGCAGGGTCCCGCCCGCGAACGTCGGCAGGCTCGGCATGGCGCTGTAGGCGATCAGGAACACGAGGTAACCGAAACCAAGCCCGATCAACCCCGCCAGCAGGAGATCGCGAATCCGGGTGAAATGCACGGTGTCAGCCTAGCGGCGATCGCAGTGTCAGGTCGGCGCGCAACCGGACGCCATCCTGCTCCCCGGCAGGCAGCGCACGTAGCAGGTCAGCGACACCGCCATGCCCGGGCAGCACCGCGTGCGGGTCCACCGCCAGCCACGGAATGAGCACACTGGCCCGTTCGGGGGTTCCGGGATGCGGCAGCAGCAGCTCGGGGTCGTCCGAGCGCACCTCGTCCACATTGACCACGTCCACGTCCAGCGTGCGGGGGCCCCAACGCCGCTCACGCACCCGTCCCGCCTGCGCTTCGAGCGCTTGGGCCAGGCGTAGCCAGGCCCAGTGATCACGGTCTGGGTCGTCCACGATGCACACGGCGTTGAGGAAGCCCGGCTGGTCGGTCACGCCCCAGGGCGCGGTTTCGTACACCGGCGACGCCGCCACCAGCACGTCACGCAGTCCGTCGATGGCCAACCGCAGGAAGCTCAGCCGGTCTCCCAGATTGGAGCCAAGGGAGAGCACCGCACGCGTCATCGCGGGCGCTCCCTCCGGATGGTCACCGCGACATCCGCGAAGGCCAGCGGGATTGGCGCGGCGGGCTTGTGCACCGTCACCTCGACCGCGTGCAGCCGCTCGTCGGTCAGCGCATCGTCGGCGATGCGCGTGCACACGGTCTCGATCAGGTCGCACGGCTCGCCACCGACGATCGCCGCCGCGCGCTCGGCCAGCGCGCCGTAGTCGACCGTGTTGGCGAGTTCGTCGGTCTTCGCCGCCGTGCGCACATCGGTCCACACGGTCAGGTCGACCACGAACTCCTGCCCGTCGGCCTTCTCATGGTCGAAGACCCCGTGCCTGCCGTAGACCCGCAGGCCGGTCAGCGTGATCCGGTCGCTGCCCGCTCGTGAGTGCTGAGGGTTGTCCATGCAACAACATTCACTCACGAGACGCCGCCACGCTGCCACGCCGCGGCCACCGTGACGGCGTCCAGCGAAGCGCCCACCTCGTGCACCCTGACCCCCCATGCGCCTGCGGCCGCTGCCAATGCGGAGATGGCTGCCGTGGCGTCCTCCCGGCCATCGGGTGCGCGGGGGGCTCCGTCCGCACCTGAGAGCAGTGAGCCGAGGAACCGTTTGCGGGAAGCGCCGATCAGGACCGGGAACCCCAAGGACAGCAGGGCATCCAACCGGTTCAGCAGCGCCCAGTTGTGCTCGGCCCGTTTGGCGAAACCGAGACCCGGATCGAGCACGATGGCCTCAGCGGACACTCCGGCGGCCAGCGCGACCTCGACCTGCCGCAGCAGCTCATCGCGCACCTCGCCAACGACGTCGTCGTAGTCGGCGAGGGCTTCCATCCCGGAACTGTGTCCCCGCCAGTGCATCAGGACCCAGGGGGCGCCCGATTCGGCGGCTACCCGGGCCATGTCCGGATCGGCCAGCCCCCCGGACACGTCGTTGATCACCTGCGCGCCCGCCTCGATGGCCGCCGCCGCCACCGCGGCGCGTGTGGTGTCCACCGACAAGGTCAGTCCGTCAGCGGCCAGCGCTTTGATCACCGGCACCACTCGGTCGGCCTCCACGCCGGCGCTCACCCGCCGGGCGCCCGGCCGCGTCGACTCCCCGCCCACGTCGATGATGTCCGCGCCGCGCCCGGCCATTGCACGCGCATGGGCCAGCGCGTCGTCCAGGTGCAGGTACCGACCGCCATCGGAGAACGAGTCAGGGGTGACGTTCAGGACACCCATCACCACGCACCGGCCCGGGTCAGGCAGCGCGGAGCTCACCTGCGGCCCTTGATCAGATCCAGTGCCTCCGCCCGGGAGGACGCCGAGGTCTTGAGCAGGCCACGCACCGCCGATGTCGTGGTGCGCGCGCCCGGCTTGCGGATACCCCGCATGGCCATGCACAGATGCTCGGCCTCGATCACCACGATCACCCCCCGGGGCTTGAGCTTGCGGTCCAGTGCGTCAGCGATCTGCGAGGTCAGCCGCTCCTGCACCTGCGGGCGCTTGGAGTACAGGTCGACCAGCCGGGCCAGTTTGGACAGTCCGGTGACCCGGCCGTGCTCGTCCGGGATGTAGCCGACGTGCGCGACCCCGTGGAACGGCACCAGATGATGTTCACAGTTATGCGTCAAATGTCCGTTTATCAGGAAGGTCGGATGCGGCTCACAGGTAAAGCTGTACACCGTGTACGGCTTGGTGCCGTTTGCGGTCAGCTGCTTCACCGTCTGGACTTCGACGTACCCGGACTCGATGAGGTCCGTCGCATAGTCGTCCTGCGGGAAGCCGTGTCTCCGGAACCAACTGTCAGCGGTATAGAGGTGCGAAGCAGTGCCGATTCTGGGCGAGAAGCGTGCGCCGATGATCGTCGCCAAGTCCTCGAGGAAATTCACCTTCGCGCTGGCGACAACGCGTCCGGCGCTGCGCTTGGAGCGGAACCCGTCCCCGTCCACATGCCCGTCGAGAAAGCCGTTGAAGGTCTCCGGCACCGTCCGCTGGAGATAACCGGATGGACGCTCGACCGACTCGATCCGCGCGTTGATACCGAACGCGCGGTGCAGCGACTCTGCGAACTTCTTGGCGTACTCCTCATCGTTCACAACGAGCGAGACGTACCGATCACCCACCGTGCCATTCGCACATACGGCGCCAGCGGCGTAGCCGAGCTTGGGCTGCCACCGGTCGCGGCGCAGCTTGCGCGCTTGCGTCCACTCGATCAACGTGCCCGCTACGTCCTTGGCTTCCATCCACCCGCTGGGCGTCGCCAGCGGATGGTCGGGGGTGACGACGAACCGGCCGCCTTCGGTCGTCACCTCGACGAGTTGGCGCGTGCGGTGCGACGTGATCTGCGTGACTGTCGTTTCTGCGACGTTGCCATGGGCAAGCGTCCACAATCGATCGCCCACCGCCACGTTCCGTGCCTGCTTGCGGCCGCCGACACCATTGACCGTCTGCTTGCCCGGCACACAGGTGCTGTACAACGGGATGTCGGTGACCAGGACGAGTTCCTCGTGACTCTCGTCGAAAGTGCGGTCCAGCACCTTCGCCGGGTCGGTGTGCAGGCCGGCGAACATCTCCTGATACGCCCGCGCCACCCTGGCTGGTGTCTCCCGCAAGCCCTCCCGGTCCGGGTCCTCACCGCAGGCGATCAGCAACTCCCGCACCGCCTTCTCGGCACGAGCGGCATCGAATCCTGAGCCACCGTCCGGCTCGATCACCGTCTCGTACTCGTCGCTCTCTACCTTCAGGTAGGGATATGCGCGGCGACGCGCTTCACCGTCGATATTGGCCATCCTGGTCGTCGGGCTCACGTCGATGCTGCCCCTGGCCGGGCTGCGGCGGTGAACCCGGTCGCTCGCCGAACCAGCCGTCGTGCGCATCGCCTGCAGGACGTTCCTGGCTCGGCCACTGCTGCTGGCTCCGGCCATCCGGGCTGGTCGCCGGGGTCCAGCCCGGCGGCGCACCGTAGTTCGGCGGCCCACTCGCATGGTTCGGCGGTGAACCAGGCACTCCGTAGGGCTGCGGCCTGCTACCGGGTACCGGCGCGGGCCCGGCACCGTTGGGCCCGTTACCTCCGGGTCCCGCTCCGTTGGGCCCGTTGGGTCCGCTCGGCCCGGGGCCGGGGCGGTAGGCGTACGGGTTGCCGCTCGGCGCTGGCGGCGGCGCGGGATCCACCCGAGGCGGTCCGCCTGGCAGGTCTCCCCCACCCGGCGCGGTACCCACCGGAGTCGGCTCCGGCTTGGGTTCCGGCCGCGCCTCCGGCGGGGGCCACGGCTCGCCACGCTCCATCGCCAGCTCGCCCGGCGTCTTGATCGGCGGCTTGTCCGACGGCTTGCGCTCGCCGAACTCGTTGAACACGGTGATCTGGGGCCGCTTCACCACGTGGGCGAAGATCCGCTCGAGATCCTTGCGGTGCAGGGTTTCCTTATCCAGCAGCTCGATGACCAGCTCGTCGAGTACGTCCCGGTAGGTGGACAGCACCTCCCACGCCTCGGTGTGCGCGGTCTCGATCAGCTTGCGCACCTCCTCGTCGATCTCGTGTGCGACCTCGAGCGAGTAGTCGGGCTGGCGGCCGGCCGAGCGGCCGAGGAACGGGTCACCGTGCTCCTGGCCGTACTTCACCGCACCGAGCCGCGCGCTCATGCCGTACTCGGTCACCATCGCCTTGGCGATCTTGGTGGCCTGCTCGATGTCCGAGGAGGCACCGGTGGTCGGCTCGTGGAACACCAGCTCTTCCGCGGTGCGTCCACCCATGGCGAACACCAGCCTGCCGATCATCTCCGAGCGGGTCATCAGCTCCTTGTCGTCCTCAGGGACGAGCAGGGCGTGCCCACCGGTACGGCCTCGGGGCAGAATGGTCAGTTTGTACACCGGCTCGATGTCCGGCATCGCCCAGGCGGCCAGCGCGTGCCCGCCCTCGTGGTAGGCGGTGATCTTCTTTTCCTTCTCCGAGATGATCCGGCTCTTGCGGGCAGGCCCACCTATCACCCGGTCCACCGACTCCTCGAGCGCGGCATCGGTGATCACGGTGCCGTGCTGGCGGGCGGTGAGCAGGGCAGCCTCGTTGAGCACATTGGCCAGGTCGGCACCGGACATGCCGACTGTCCGCTTGGCCAGCCCGTCCAGGTTCGCGTCCGGTGCGAGCGGCTTACTCTTGGCGTGCACGCGCAGGATGGCGCGCCGGCCGCGCATGTCGGGCGCCGACACCGGGATCTGCCGGTCGAACCGGCCGGGGCGCAGCAGCGCCGGGTCGAGGATGTCCGGTCGGTTGGTCGCCGCGATCAGGATGACGCCGCCGCGCGTGTCGAAACCGTCCATCTCGACGAGGAGCTGGTTCAGGGTCTGCTCGCGCTCGTCGTGGCCACCACCGAGGCCGGCGCCACGCTGACGGCCGACCGCGTCGATCTCGTCGACGAAGATGATGCACGGCGCGTTCTGCTTGGCCTGCTCGAACAGATCACGCACCCGGGAGGCACCGACACCGACGAACATCTCCACGAAGTCGGACCCGGAGATGGTGTAGAACGGCACGGCCGCTTCGCCCGCGACCGCACGCGCCAGCAGCGTCTTACCGGTTCCCGGCGGACCGTAGAGCAGCACGCCCTTGGGGATCTTCGCGCCGAGCGCCTGGTAACGGGCCGGGTTCTGCAGGAAGTCCTTGATCTCGTACAGCTCTTCGACCGCCTCGTCGGCACCTGCGACGTCGTTGAACGTGGTCTTGGGCATGTCCTTGTTGAGCTGCTTGGCCTTGGACTTACCGAAGTTGAGCACCCGGTTGCCGCCGCCCTGCGCGTTGTTCATCATCCAGAACAGCAGCAGCAGCAGCAGGCCGAGCGGGATCATGTAGATCAACAGCTGGCCGAGGAAGGAATCCTGGGTGACCTCGGTCTCGAACTTGACGGACTCCTGGTCGATCAGCTGGTCGTAGATGCTCTCCGAAGCGCGCGCCGGGTACTGGGTGAGCAGCTTGGAGGTCTGCTGGCCCTCGACCTCGATTCCGTTCTCGAGGGTCAGCAGCAGCTGCTGTTCCTTGTCCTCGAGCTTGGCTTCCTTGACGTTGCCGGCACTGACCTGCTGCATCGCCTGCGATGTCGGTACTCGGCTGTAGTCCCGGTAGTCATCCAGCAGGGTGGTAAACAGGAAGACGAGCCCCAACACCACGGCGATCCACACCAGTGGGTTCTTGAGCAGGCGCTTTCGGTCCATGCGAATCGGCCGTAATGGCCTTGACCCTCCCTGACTGACTTTGAGAGCTTGAGACGTCCGCTGACGTTGCTACGCCACTCCGGCCGCGCGCGCCGCCGACGAAACCGACACCACGTCTGTTCAGGGTACCGCCCACTCGTCGTGGTTAGGCACCCGCAGGTCAACGGCCGGTGCAGCCGCGGAGTTCCCGCATCCCCTCACCGGCGGACGTCGGAGATCATTTCCACCAGTCGGGAGCGGAGCGTCTTGGCGTCAGCGGGCGAGATGGTGACCCACTCGTGGCCGTCCGGGCCGGTGCGGGAAAGGCTCAGGTAGCGACCGCTCGCGGTGTCGAACCAAGCCAGCACCGGCGACCGACGGCGCATGCCCACCTCGTCCCGGCTGTTGGCCGCGATCTGGCCGCCGCGCAACCGCGGCTGCCCGAGCAACTGCGCGTAGTCCTGTCGCGGATCACCCGCCGTCCGCTCCGACAGCGGAGTACGCGTGCGGGCCGGCCGCCGGAAGCCGAAGGCAGGCGTCCGCGCGTCATCCGCATCAGCCGCCCGCGCGGGCACCGGGACCTGGGCAGGCGCGGTGCGCAGCGCGTCGTCCCGGGACATGGTGACCGAGCGCTCCGTGCCCCGTCGTCCCTGCGGCAGCAGCGCGATGACCTCGGAGGCGAGCGCTTCCGGGTAGATCGACCTGACCCAGATCCCGTCCGCGTCCTGGGTGGCCAGCACCGCTGCCGTGCCATTGGTGGCCGCGAGCATCGTCACCGACGGCTCCTTGAACTCAGGAATGTGCACCGCATCGACGGTCAGCGAACCCGATGAGAGCAGCGCGAGGCCGTTCTCCAGCCGGGGATCGAGCCGGCCGTGTGCATCCCTGATCCCACTCGCGGACATCTCGGCAAGCGCCCGCTGCCGCAGCACCCTGCGCTCGTCGATGGTCGAGCCGTGCGACGGCACCTCGAGCGGATACGGCTGTTCGCCCACTCTCAGGTCTTCCCACAGGAAGTCGAACACCATCGGCGAAAGAAGCTGCGCGCCTGAACCGTGCGGCGACACCGGACCGTCCTCCATATGCACTTCTTACCGTGTAGTGGCCACGTTCCGCACGCCGACGAGCATCTCGCTGATCCGATACCGGAGGGTCGCGGCGTCGGCGGGTGCGATGGTGATCCATTCCGTGCCGTCGCCGCCACGGCTGACCTGGGTGAGGTACCGGCCGGTGTCGGTGTCGAACCAGCTCAACACCGGCGACCGGGACCGCCCGCCGAGCTTAGACCGCATGTTCGCGCCGATCTGGCCACCGCGCAGCCGCTGCTGCGCGTGCAGCCTGGCCAAGGCTTTCCTGTCCTCGTCGGAGCCCACCGCACCAATGCCGGTTCTGCGCTGCAGGAAGTCGGCACCCGGACCGGCCATCAGTTGCGCCAGCGGGACCGTGATGGACCGCTCCTTGCCGCGTGGCGCGGACGGAAGCAAACCGATGATGGAGCTGGCCAGCCCGTCGCCGGGAATCTGCCGCAGCAGCAGCCCTCGGCTGTCCTGGACCGCGAGCAGACCTTGACCGTCGACGGCACCGGCTAGCGCGAGCACAGCCTTCGAGTCCGGTTCTTCGATATGCACCGAATCGACGCTGAGTTCCGAGTTGGCCAGCACCCCGAACTGGTCGGCCAACCGGGGATGCGGCCGACCTCGCTCGTCTACAAGGCCCCTGCGCGCCAGTGCGCTGCGCGTCTGGCCGCGGAGCATGGCGCGCTCCTGCATCGTCGCGCCATGCGACCGCAACTCCAGAGGGTACGGCACCTCACCCGCACCCAAGGACTCCCAGAGGAAGTCGAACTCGATCGGGCTGAGCGGCTCTCCCGCCGGCATGCTTCGATCCTCGGTCGATGCTCGCCCGTCCCGCATCTCCCTAGTCCTCGTCGGTGATGCCGATGACTGGTGGCGCGGTGGCTTCTCCCGCGCCGAAGAGCTCGTCCGGATCGGGCTCGATGAGGAACGAGTTGTGGGTGTGCTCCTCGTCCTCCTGGACCGATCCGGCGCCTGCGCCTGCCGGTGCTCCCCCCGCCATCGGAGCGGCATGCGGCGGCACCGCACCGATCGGGCCCGCAGGCGGGGCCGCGCCCTGGCCTTGCTGCGTATTCGGTGCGGCACCGGCAGCGGCCGACTGGTCGGATGACGCCGTGGTCGCGTCGTTCCTCTTGCTGCCGAACCGGCTGCCCTTGGACAGCGCGCGAGCACCGGCGATGCCGAGCCCGGCGCCCAGCGCGGCGGCGCCTGCCGAGGCACCGATCCCCGGCCCATCTGAGGTCGCCAAGATCGGGGCACTGCCGGTCAGGTTGATCGGGCCGGCAGGAGCAGCACCCGCGGGCGCGGGGCCAGCGGGGTTGCCTGCCGCGGCCGCTGCGGGTGCACCCGCGCCCGCC
>JBOHER010000146.1:0-18291 GCA_050701115.1 Haloechinothrix sp.
GTCCGGATCGTTCAACTCGTCCGGGGTGACCAGCCAGGGCCCGGTCGGGCTGAACCCGGGAAACGACTTCGCCAGGCTGAACTGTGGCACCGGTCCGGCGAGTTGCAGCCGCCGTTCGGAGATGTCCACGTTTGCCAGCTTCATCGGGTGCTCCTCGCATCTCCGGGCTCCGGCAGGTTCCGGAGCGATGTCTCATTGATACGCGGATCACATTCTATTTGTCAACACACTTTGGAAAGTTGCTACAAAGTTCCATAACTTGGTAGTCTCGTGTCATGGCTCGATCGACACACGGCACCCGTGCTCATGACACCTACGAAGGCATCCGTGCCGACATCCTCGCCGGGCGCCTTGCACCAGGAGAGCGGCTGAAGTTCCCCGAACTCTGCCGGCGTTACGGCGTCGGCGTCGGGGTCGTACGCGAGGCGCTCACCCGGCTGGTCGAACAGGATCTGATCCGGTCGCAGCCCCATCTGGGATTCCAGGTGGTGCCGCTGTCCGCTGACGACCTCACCGAACTGACCGCGGCCAGGGTCGAAATCGAAGGCTTGGTGTTCCGGCACTCGATCGAGGAAGGCGACGTGGCGTGGGAATCCGACCTGGTCGCCAAGCACCACACCCTCGAGCGAACGCAGCAGTACGACGCGTCCGACCCCACGCGCGTCAGCGACGCCTGGTCAGCGGCACATACGGCATTCCACAACGCCCTACTCAACGGCTGCCGTAACACCCGGCTGCGCTGCGTGGCCATCTCGATGCGTGACGCCGCCGAGCTCTACCGCGCATGGTCCCAACAACCCGAGCGCGAATCCCACCGGGATGTCGTCGGCGAGCACCGCAACCTCATGGAACTCGCTCTCGCCCGCGATATCGATGCGGCGGTGAACGCGCTCGCCGACCACATCACCCGCACCACCGATGTGCTCCTCCGCCGCCCCGCTCCAGGCCTATCCGACCTGATCGCCAGCCCAGCCGAGGAACCCGTCGCATGACGGTGCTCGGCTCGACCGGCAATCTGGGCCCGCACGTTGTGGGGTCATTGGTGGCGAGTGGTGTCGCGATCCGGGTGTTGGCACGACACCCGGATCGGGCGCGTGCGTCAGCTGGCTTCGGGCGTCGACTCGTCAATGTCGTCCTCGAGCGGCTCGCGCTCCATAGGACGAAGCGAGCGCCGACCCGCCCGTAGGTGAGCCCGCATGATGCCTTCCGCCCAGTCCCCGTCGCCGACCTCCAGTGCTTCCAGAAGCTCGCGGTGCTGCGCGAAGGCGCGTTCGAGGTCCGCATCGGTGTGATAGTGGAACGCCTCGCGAACCAGCGGCATGCCGATCAATACCGGCAGGAAACTGAGCAGCTGCCTGTTTCCCGTTGCCAGATGGATCGACGTGTGGAAGTCGACGCAGAGCTGACTGAGCCTGTCCGGGTCGCGTGGGGATTCTTGCGCGAGCAGCTGGTCCATTTCGTCGCACATCGCGTACAAGGCCGGGAAGTCGACGGCGGACGGGGACTGCGCGGCCTTCCGCGCGCCGTAGCCCTCCAACATCACCCGCAGGTCGAAGATATCGTCCAGGTCCTTGGCGGTCCAGCCGACGACGACGGCGCCGCGGTTGCGCAAGATCTTCACAAAGCCTTCGGACTGCAAGCGGTTGAGGGCCTCGCGAACAGGAGTTCGGCTGACCCCGACAGTGGCGGCAACATCCCCCTCGCGGAGCCAGCTCCCCGGCGGGTATTGGCCGGTCGCGATGCCACGCTGCAGGGCCTCGTACGCCACCGTTGTCGCCGACATCCAGGCCTCCCTGTCATTGTTCGCGTGCCGGTCCACCTGCATCACGATGGTAGCGAGCCGCAGGTTCACCACCCACGGCTGGCGCGTCCGACGGATAGTATTGCATACGACATTGCCTAGAATCTCTTCTTCGCCTCGCCGAGGCGACGGGTCAAACGACAGCCGATTCCGGGCGATCTCGGAGTACTTCACGACAGGGTAGATCCGTGTGTCGCGAACGCGCTATAACGGTGAGGTGGCCAGCGAGAACAAGCTTTTGCGCCGAGCCTGCGCGGCTACCGGGCTCCAGGACTCAAGCAGAGCCTGACCGGTTGTTCACTCTTGACTTCTCGCACGACCAGGCGTCTACTGAGATAGAGCACGATTGCATACGATCCTCGAGGAAATCCGGTGGCAGTCTCAGTACAGATCTCCGGCCACGTGGAGGAGCTGGCGCGAGCGTGGTTCGCCGCGCACGACGCCAATGACACGGCCGCGCTGGCCGAGGTGCTGCACCCGGAGGTCGAGGTGCACTCGCTGTTCCGACCGGAACCCGCGCAGGGAAGGGACAGCGCAATCGCCCACTTCGCCGGGACGATGGGCGCCTTCCCTGACCTCAAACTCGAGATCGTTGCGGCCGCGGCCTGCGAGGCGGCCGCGACGTATCTGGCCGAGGTCGACTTCGTCGGCCACTTCTCCGGCACCTGGACGCGAACAGGTCGCGTAGTCGCCGGGACGGGCCGCCCGTTCCGCGTGCGCGGCGCCGCGCTGCTCGGAATCCGCGACGCCCGGATCCGGGTCGTTCGCACGCTCTTCGACCGCGACGACTGGTTGGTCCAAATAGGACTGTCCGCCGCTCGGCTGGAAGAACAACCAACAACCACTCAGGAGACTGACATGACCAAGATCAACTATGCGGGGTTGAACCACCTCGCGCTGGTGACCAACGACATGGACAAGACGGTGCGGTTCTACCGCGACGTACTGGGCATGCCGCTGGTCGGCACCACCGGAAACCGCGACGAGAACTATCCGCACCGGCATTACTTCCTGAGCCTGGGGCGCGGGGCATCGATCGCGTTCTTCGAGTGGAAGGGCATCGAACTCCCACCACGCAAGGATTCCGGCATCCCCGCCTCCGGCATCCAGTTCGACCACGTGTCGGTCAGCGTGGAATCCGACGACGATCTGGCCGAACTCGGCAAGCGGTTGGTTGCCGCGGGCTACGACGCCAGCGACGTCGTCGACCACGGGCTGGTCCGCTCGCTGTACTGCACCGACCCGAACGGGATCTCCATCGAGTTCTCGGTACCCGTCGTCGATCTGGACGCCGAACCCTACTTCGACGACGCCGACCCGGTTCCCGCCGCCAGGGAAACCCAGCCGCAGGCCGGCTGACCACACCACCACCATCCGAAAGGACAGCACCGTGACTACGACAACACCCTCGGCGCGGGTCGACATCAGCCAGTTCTCCGGCAAAGAGACTTTGATGCGGCTTCTGCGTCAGGAGTACGGACACACCCTCGAGATGCTGGTGGCCGCCGGCGAGGAGGACCTGGGCAAGCAGACCCCGTGCGAAGCGTGGCGGGTTCGCGACCTCGCCGGCCATCTCGTCGATGTCGCGTTCTCCTACAACGGGTACTTCCGCCAGCAGCGCAACGGCTATCCGCAGGCGGAACCGCTGGGCATGCGGGTATACGCCAGGGCCCTCGAGAAGTCCGCTCTCCTCTACCTGGGCAGCGGCAAGTGGGAGCTCCTCTCGCGGATGGACTCGCAGGTCGACACCCTGTTCCGCACCTTCGACGCGCTCACCGAGCAGGAATGGGCCGGCCTGCTCATCCCGCACAAGTACGTCGGGCCGGTACCGGCGTTCATGATGGCGACGTTCCAGCTCATGGACTACTCCGTGCACAACTGGGACTTCGAGATGGCGCTCGGGCATGAGGCCCGGGTGGACGACGAATCCGCGGAGACCTTGGTGCCCTACATGTTCGGGCTCTGGCAGCTGTGCTTCGAACCCGAGCGCGCCGGCGACGCGAGCATGACCGTCGGCGTGGAGATCACCTCGGGCCCGCAGCCGGACCACTGGACGGTGACCATCGAGAACGGCACGTTTGCCTACGTGCCGGGCAAAGCGCTGGAACCCGGCGCGACGTTCCGCTTCGCGGCCCGCGACTTCTGCCTCGACGCCTACCAGCGCGAGCAGCGCGGCGAAGCGCACGGCGATCCGGCCGTGATCGAGAAGTTCCGCAGCCTCTTCTTCACGGTATGAGCACCGCAAACGGCACGCATTCGCCGACTCTCGCCGAGTTCCTGCGCCTGGGCGCACAACGGTGGCCGGACCAACCCTGGTGCCGCACACCGGCAGGTGAGAGCAGCAGGCGTGAAGCGGTCGAGGCCGGCCTGCGGGTGGCCGCCGGCCTGGCGCGGCGCGACGTGCGCCCGGGTGAGCACGTCATCGTCGTCCTGCCGAACTCGCTCGATTTCGTGCACGCCTTCTTCGGGTCGGTCTTCGCCCGCGCCGTCACGGTTGCGGTCAACCCGAGAGCGGCCGGTACCGAGCTCCCGGCAGTCGAACAGGAGATCCGGCCGAAGGTGATCATCGCCGCGGATGGCGCCCGAGACCTGCCAGCCGAGGCCGACATCGTCGCTCTGGCGGACCTGCTGGCGGAGGACCCGCTCGACTGGTCCGCGGTTGGTGGGGCGGCGCCGGAGGATCCGGTGAGCTTCATCCAGAGTTCCGGTAGCACCGGAAGGCCCAAGTTCGTCATCGAAACCAACCGGATGTACACGATGGCGGCGGAAGGCTACCCATTCTGGCTGGGCCTCGACGCCGACGACGTGCTGCTGACCACGCTGCCGCTCTCGCACCTCAACGCCCAGGTGTACTCGCTGCTCGGGTCCTTCGGCTGCGGTGCGCAACTGGCGCTGCTGCCGCGATTCTCGGCCTCGACCTTCTGGGACTACGTCGAGCGGTACGGGGCGACGCAGTTCAACGCGATCGGCGCCATGGTCGAGGCGCTGATGAGCCGGGAACGCACCGCTGCGGAGGTGCGCAACAAGGTCAGGATCTGCTACTCCGCACCCGCCCCGCCCACGGATCGGCACCGGGAGATCGAGGACCGGTTCGGGCTCCGGCTGGTGATCGGCTACGCGCTGTCGGAGAGTCCCTACGGGCTCATCGTGCCGGTCGACGAGCCGGTGGTCCCCGAGTCGATGGGCGTGCCACGCCAGCATCCCGTGCTCGGGACGGTGAACCAGGCGCGGCTCGTCGACGCGGCAGGCGACGTGGTCGGCGACGGGGTTCGGGGCGAGCTCGAACTGCGCAACCCGGCCATCAGCCCCGGCTACTTCGGCAATGCCGAGGAGTCGGCGCGCATCCTCCATGACGATTGGCTACGCACCGGCGACCTGGCCATCCGGGACGCCGAAGGGCATTACCATTTCGCCGGCCGGGTGAAGGAAATGATCCGGCACAAGGGCGAGAACCTCTCGCCGGTGGAAGTGGAGAACGTGCTCGAGGCCCATCCCGGGGTCACCGCATCGGCGGTCATCGGGGTGCCCTCGCCGATGAGCGAGGAGGACGTCAAGGCCTTCGTCGTGCTCGCCGCCGATGCCGACGTCACTGCGGAGGATCTCGGTAGGTGGTGCGCCGACCGGCTCCCGCCGTACAAGGCACCCCGCTACATCGAGCTCGTGGACCGTTTGCCGCTGACCGAGACGCAGAAGGTCGCCAAGAAGCAACTTCCCCGGGAACGCACGGAAAACGAGACGGATCTGGTAAGCCGATGAGCATCTTCGACAACGACGGGCTGCCCCCGATGACTACCTCGATCGGCCACTCCACCGCCGACGACATCTGGGTGCAGGGCTACAACCTCGCCGACGAGCTGATGGGCGAGGTCGATTTCGGCAGCGTCTTCTTCCTGCTGGTGGCCGGCAGGCTGCCCAGCGAGGGTGAGGCGAGGATCTTCAACGCGGTACTCGTCGCGCTGGCCGACCACGGACTCACCCCGACCGCGCTGGCCGCCCGGCTCACCTACCTTGGAGCACCGGACGCCATCCAGGGCGCGATCGCCGCCGGGATACTCGGCGCGGGGTCGGTCTTCCTCGGCGTGTTCGAGGACGCGGGGCGGATGCTGCAGGACGCCGCTCCCCAACCGGACGCCGATGATGCCGAGATGGAGCGGCTCGCGAAGGATCTGGTGCAGGGCTACCGCGACCGGGGCGTGCGGATTCCCGGCATCGGGCATCCGTTCCACAAGAACGGCGACCCCAGGACGACGCGGCTGCTGAAACTGGCCGAGGAACACGACCTCGTCGGCCCGCACACCCGGCTGATGTTGCGTGTGCAGACCATGGCGAAGTCGCCGTCCGGGAAAGCCTTGCCGCTCAACGCCGCGGGCGCCTCCGGCGCGGTGTTGTCGGACCTCGGTCTCGACGCTGCCGTGCTGCGCGGAATCGCCGTGGTGTCCCGCGCGGCAGGCATCGTCGGCCACCTGGCCGAAGAACAACGGGCACCGCTGGGCAAAACCCTGTGGTACCTCGCCGAACGCGAAGCGACGTACAAACCGCCGATAGCCCAGGCACCCGGGGCCCGAGCTTCGCTGCGGCGCCGGACGGCCGAGCTGCAGGCGCGGATCGACGAGGAATGAGGAGACATGCCGAACCCTGAATCGACCACAGAAACCGACCGCGGCGGTCCGCTGTCGGGGGTGCGAGTGATCGAGAGCGGATCGCTGATCGCCGGGCCGTTCTGTGGCCAGCTGCTCGGTGACTTCGGTGCCGAGGTGATCAAGGTCGAGGATCCGGCGGGCGGCGATCCCATGCGGGGATGGGGGACCCAGAAACCGCAAGGACTGTCGTTGTCGTGGCCGATCATCGCCAGGAATAAGAAGTCGGTGACCTGCAACCTCCGCACACCCGAAGGTCAGGAATTGATGCGGGGCTTGGTGGCCGAGGCCGACGTGCTCGTGGAGAACTTCCGACCGGGCACGCTGGAGCGCTGGGGGCTCGGATACGACGAACTGAGCCGCATCAACCCGCGGCTCGTGCTGGTGCGGGTCACCGGATACGGGCAGAGCGGCCCGTACTCCGGACGCGCCGGATTCGGATCCATCGGCGAGGCGATGGGCGGCGTCCGCTACCTCACCGGCGAACCCGACCGGCCGCCGAGCCGAGCAGGCATCTCCCTGGGCGACTCACTCGCAGGCACCTTCGCCGCGCTCGGAGTTGTGATGGCGCTGTTCGCGCGGCAATCGACCGGCCGGGGTCAGGTCGTCGACTCAGCGATCTACGAGGCCGTGCTCGCCCTGATGGAATCCCTGCTTCCCGAGTGGCAGGTGGCCGGTGTCCGCCGTGGAAGGACCGGATCGGTGCTCCCCGGGGTCGCGCCCAGCAACGTCTACCCGACCTCCGACGGCGCGGAAGTTCTCATCGCAGCCAACCGGGACACCGTGTTCGTCCGGCTCTGCAAGGTCATGGGCACACCCGAACTGCTCGACGACCCGCGCTTCGCCACTCATCACGCACGCGGCGAAAACCTGGAACCGCTCGACGACCTCGTCGGGGCCTGGACGAAGGGACTACCCGCCAACGAGATCCTTGAACGGCTGCACGACGCAGGGGTGCCGGCCGGGCTGACCTACACGGCCGAGGACATGCTCACCGATCCACACTTTGCGGCCCGCGAGGCCATCGTGCGGCTGATGCACGACCGGCTCGGCGAATTCCCGATGCAGAACGTCGTGCCCAAGCTGTCCGGAACGCCGGGCCGGATCAACTGGATGGGGCCCGAACTCGGCCAGCACAACGACGAAATCTACCGGCAACTGCTCGGGATCGAGGCAGGGCGCCTCCACCAACTGCGGCGCGACCAGGTGATCTGAAGTGCTTGTCCGATGAACGTCACCGTGTGCGAGGTCGGGCCCCGGGACGGCCTGCAGAACGAACCCGAGACACTCGCCCCGCGGAGCCGGGCGGAGCTGATCAGCCGGCTTTCCCGCGCGGGTTTCCCCCGGATCGAGGCGGTGAGCTTCGTCAGCCCGACCCGCGTGCCGCAAATGGCCGACGCCGAGGACGTCCTGGCACTCAGCGAAACCGCACCCAATGTCGTCTACGCGGGCCTCGTCCTCAACGAGCGCGGCTATCAGCGTCTGCGGGACACCGTGTGCCGACAGGTGAACGTGGCGTTCTGTGTCACCGAGTCTTTCAACCAGCGCAATCAGGGAAGATCCGTGGCTCAATCGGTGCAGGAGGCGGCCCGCATGGTGGCGGCCGCCCGCGCCGATGGACGCCGGACCACGGTCACGCTTGCCGCATCGTTCGGCTGCCCATTCGAAGGCCGAGTGGACCGAGGCCGGGTGCTCGCAATGGCCGAGGCAATCGCCGCCGCCGGACCGGACGAGATCGTCTTCGCCGACACCATCGGCGTCGGAACACCGGGGAACGTGCGGCGAATGGTGCAGGACGCCCTCCGACTCGAGGTGCCGCTGGGCCTGCACCTGCACAACACCCGCAACACCGGATACGCCAACGCCTACGCCGCGATCGAAGCCGGCGCATCGACGCTCGACGCGTCCGTCGGCGGGTTAGGCGGCTGTCCGTTCGCCCCCAACGCCACCGGAAACATCGCGACCGAAGACCTGCTCTACCTACTCGACGAGGAGGGCATCGACGCCGGCGTGGACATCGACCAGGTCATCAGGACCGCCGAATGGCTCGAGGGTGTGCTCGGCCGCCGTCTGCCCGGGCAGGTGTACAGAGCAGGCCGCTTCGCCCAGCCGACGCCTACCCGGTGACTGGAGTCGCGACGTTGCCGATTCGACCGCTGAACCCATTACGCCTGCCGTCCACGGTGAGCGGCGACAGCGTCCCGCACCGCGGGGACGACCTCGGCGGCGAACCGCCGGATCTGGCTCAGGTCATCGTCTTTCGCGCCGAATACGAACGTGTCCATGCCGTAGTCGGTGACGAGCTCGGTCAGCTCGTCCACCCATTGATCGACCGGCCCGTGCAGGAAACCGACGGACGCCCCGTCGGTGATCGAGCCGAACACGTTGTAGATCCGCTGAATGTCCGCCGGATCCCGCCCTGCCTCCTGCGCGGCCTCGTCGATCCGCGCGTGCTTGTCCGCCAACGCCTCCGGCGGGACGTAACTCGAGGACGGAACCCAACCGTCTGCGAGCTTGCCCAACGCGCCGAGCATGCGCGGCCCGAGCACACCCAGCCACAACCCCATGTGGTGCGCGGGCACCGGCCCGGGGTGAACGCCCGAAAGCTGGTAGTGGCGACCGTCGTAGCGCACCGACCGCTCCCGCGACCACATCAACCGGATGACCTCGATGGCCTCGACCAGCGCCGACGCCGCCTCGCCTGCCGACCGCACCGGACCGCCCATCGCGCCGATGGCATCCCAGAACGCCCCGGCACCGAGCGCCAACTCGAAACGGCCACCGGAAAGCACGTCCAGGCTTGCCGCCGTCTTCGCCATCACCGCGGGCGGCCGTAGCGGCAGGCTCGCCACATCGGGAAAGACCCGCACTCGCTCGGTGCGCGCGAGGATCACCGCCATCATCGCCCATGCGTCGACAAACCGCCGCTGGTAAGGATGGTCCTGAACCCCGATCAGATCGAGACCGTCCAGGTCGGCGGCCGCGGCGATCTCCATGACCGCGTCCACCCGATCCGCCGCCGGGGTGGGAAACACCCCGAACTGCACCGGCCGGCCATAATCAACCATCTGACGCCGCTCCCGCCGATTCCATCGCCACCACGTCACCCTCCGGCTTGAGCTCGTGTCGCAGACGGCCGAACACCTTGTGCAAGGCGGTCAACTCGGATTGCGACAGGCGGTCGGTGAACGCCCGCTCCACCACATCGGCGTTGGTGCGGGCCGTGGCCCGCATGAGCTTGCGTCCTTCGGCGGTCAACCGGATGTGCACCGCTCGCGAGTCGTCGGACACACCTTCACGGGCGACAAGGCCCCGGCGCTCCAATCGGTCCACCAGCCTGCTCAACGCGCTTTGGCTGAGCACGACCCTATCCCGCAGTTCCCGCATCCTCGCACCCTCACGTGGCAGGTTGATCAAGACGTCGAACTCGCTCACCGTGACACGATGCCGGGCTTCCAGGGCACTCTCGATCTGCTGAAGAACCGCGGCGTGGACATCCATGAGTGACCGCCAAGTGTCAATGTTGAAGCGTCGCTCTGTCGCCGAACCCTCACGCACCATGTCACGGAATCCTACAGCGATGCAGTCACATGCATCTTCCACAGCAGTGACGGATTGGGACATTCCCACCCCGCGCCATCCACCGCAGCGCCCGCGGACATGTCCGCACTCATCGAGGTCCACCCGCGCCGAGGGCCATCCGACCGACCCGTCACCATCACCGATGCCGGCATCGCAGCGCTGTCAAACCTGCATGAAGCCGCCTAGTCCCAGGCGACGGTTCGACAGATCAACCGGACTCGCGCAACCAGACATACCGGTCGCGGTCGGGTCACGAACCGGGTCACGCAGGGTGCTTGGGCAGCACCGCCTGCTCCAGCAGGTCGCGCGTGTGTTCACGCACGTCGCTCTTCCGCGCAGTCATGGCATCAGCGCGCAGCGCACGCGCCGCGCGAGGATCCAGCCGCCGTGGTGCAACGGCAGCGGTAGCGGCAGCGACCCCGACAAGAGCTGCGTCCGGGTCGCCCGCCGCGAGGGGTCGGTCGAGGTTCGCGACGACAAGACGCCCTTTGGCGCGTCCGACGACGTTCGGCTGGTCTTCTCCGACGAGCAGTTCGATGCCTATCTAGCCGGCGAGCGTGCCGGTAACGCCAGCGACCTGTGCATCGCGATCGCCCGCCGACCCGACGGCCTGTACTCGTTCCGCAGCACCATCCCTCAGCCGTTCGGTGCACACGAGCTGCTGTTCACCGAACGCGAGATCGACGCCTTCCGTGATGGTGTGACACGCGGAGAATTCGACCTCGCGGCCTACGCGATCGCATCCTCTGGCGACCCGCAATCGACACCGCATCTAGTTACGTACGCGTGACCTGCGGTTTCTGGCCAGGTGGACAACCTGTTTGGGCTGGTCTTTCCATGTTCGCGCAGGTCAGTCGGTGTGTGGTACCGGCCACATGGGGTCGTCGGTGGCCTTGAAGAGCCATCCGTGACCCCACGGGCCTGGACGTCCCCCGGACACGTCCGGCCGCTATGGACCGGGGATGTCCGGGGGCGTCTGCGCGGTTACTCCACGGAGTGATCAACGGTCACGGCGTCGATCTCGGCTTGTATGACGTGTTCCGGGGAGTCGATCCACAGCGACTGTTGATCTTTGGCGACTGTGAGCCCGAGCCGGTCTCGGCCGGGGTTGCCGGAGTCCTGCCACAGCGTATGGACGTCCTCCAGTTCGGCCCACAGGTTACGTAGCCCGCCGTGTACGGCGGTGCCGTCCAGTTCGTAGGCCCATGAGCGGTCACGACCCAGCAGTCCGGGACGCAGGGTTCCGGCGCTGGCCGGGAAGTAGTGAACTTGAACGTCGCGCATGATCAGCGAGGCGAACAGGTAGAACGGGCCGAAATCAGTTAGCAACCCAACAGGGAGATTCGTCGTGTGTTGTTCACCGTCCGCGTTGTCGTGGAGCATGAAATTGAAGGGCATGATGTTGTCGCGGGTGGGCATGAAGGTTCCCCCGATGGGAGCCCGCCCGGTCGCGGTTCCGGTGTCACTGACGGTCAGGGCAAAGATGGCATCCGAGGCCATGTCGGAATAGAGGTTCGCCAGTATTAGCCCGCCGGGTTTCACGGCCGTCAGCCAGCACGGCGGTACCCTGCGAATTCCTACCGTTGCCATGAGTCGGTCATATGGCCCGTCGGGAACCGTGATGGCGGCATCGGCTACGGCGGTAGCCGGGCGGTATCCGAGACCCGCCAGGCGGAGTCTGGCCGATTCGACAAGGCCCGCGTCAATATCGACGGTGGTCACGTACTCGTCGCCGAGCCTGTTGCACAGGATCGCCGCGTTGTAGCCGGTGCCGGTGCCGACTTCCAAGACCGTCAGTCCCGGTTCGGCCTGTAGGGCGTCCACCATTACGGCCATGAGCCCCGGTGCGCTGCTGGACGAGGTGGCATGCCCACCGAGATAGACACCTTCCTTGCGGAGCTTGTCCCATGCGCCGGGGTCCCCGTCGAGCTGCGTAATCAGCGCCTCGTTTTGGTACACGAGATCGAGATAGTCGGCGTCGGATTGGTCGACCGCGACCCAGCCAAGTTCGGGACGATTCTCGAAGAACCGAGGCACGAAAACATGCCGGGGCACGGCAGCGAAACCCGCCTTCCACTCGGCACTAAGGTCCAGTTTCGCGGCCAAGTTTTTCGCGTGCTTGTGCCAGTCCACTACCCCTCCGCAAGATACTTGGCGAACGCTTCGGCCATCGGAAGCCCGGTTTCATCTTCCAGCCAGCCCCACTGGCCGTTCGGGTTGCATTCCAAGAAGTAGTATTCGCCATCTGCCGTGACGGCGAAATCGAATGCGCCGAATGCCAGCCCGAACCTGTCGAGGTAGGCGCGGAGTTGGCGCGGCAGGTCGCCGGGTAGCGGAAGTGAGCGGTAGGTCACGGAACCGTAGTCAGCGCGGAAGTCTATCCGAGCCGCTGGTGATTCCGCATGGATGGCGACGCCAAAGCAGGCGCCACCGATGACGGTGATCCGGGCGTCGAACTCCTTGGGAATCTGCTCTTGGAACAGGTGGGCCGTGAGGCCGATTGAGGGATCGTTGAATTCACCGGGATCGACCACGCTTGTGAAGATTACCTTCTGATCCGAAAGGGTCGGCGGCTCGAAAACCTTGTAGATCAGAGTTCGGCCAACATCATACGCGAACTTCTGAGCCTGTTCGGGACTGTTGGTCACGAGGGTTCGGGGAACGTTCATGCCCACGGCCGCCGCGACGTCCAGTTGTTTCGGCTTGAAGTTACCGGTTGCTATCGCCGAAGGATGGTTAACCCACCTGGCCTCAATACCCGTGAGGACTCCGCCGAAGCCCTGCCGGGCTTCCACCCGAGCAAAGACCCGGTGCTCATCGGCCATGTCGGGTGGCATCTGAAACTGAGCTGGGCGACGATACAACACGCTCACTACGTCATCGAGGTTAACGACCCCGTTGCGCGTCTTGAGAGTGCCGAGCGCTGACGACCCCGGAAACGCCGCCAGATCGGCGGCCAAGGGAAAATCGGCAGTGTCGAACCAAACCGTATCAACCGGATAGGCCCGCAACTTGTCAACAACCATCCTGGCGGCCTCGTCTTCGTAGCAGGACAGCACCAGCACCGACGCCACTAGTCGGTGCCTTCCGTGATGGTATCGTCAATTTTCGTCGCCTTCCCCGGCTCTCCATCCGGGGAAGTGGGTGCGTTGATCGAGACCTTCCGCTTGGTCGGCTGGTTCTTGTTCCCGGAACCGGCTTCCTACAACGGACGGCACGGCGTACCGGACGCCGAACGGAACAACACCCCGGTTGCCACCCGGCACTACTGCTTGAGTAGCTGGCCCGAGGGGAAGAACCCGGCGCATGTCCACGAGGGGTTCATTCTTGGGGTAGCTCATTGTGTAACCTCCTGAATCAACGGAACTATCCAACCTTGGTCATCTTACGTAGGGCGGATGGTGACTGGCCGCCGTTGCTCGGTTGGAATGTGACAGAACCACGGTGCGGTGCAGAGCTGGGCCTGATCGTCAGGTGATGGCGGGGCAAGGCTGAGCACCGCGCGGAGAGTCCACGCCGCCGCGTTGGGGTGATCGTCTTGCGCCCACCACCAGGTGACCCACTCGGGCGCGAACACGTCGGCCTTGTCGTGCATCGGCATCCGGTAGGCCACCGCGTTGTCATGCCCGCGCAGGATCACCACGTCGGCGCACTTGTTCGCCTTCCACTCGAACACTTCGCCGATCAACTCGGGAGTCCGACGATCGGGGTAGAAGTGCAGCGTCCAGCGCCGGTGTCGTAGCTCTTCCAACCACCGGTCCGCCTCGTCCCCCACGGTCACCACGGCGTCTCCGGGCCACCGTCGTGCAACTCGGCCAGTCCCCGCCTGGCGTAGTCCAGCAGCGCCGCTAGTTCGGCACGCTCAGCGCGCCGCCGGGCGATCATCCGGACCACGCCGACCACGCACAACGCCAGGCTGCACAGGGTGGCAGCCGCGATCACGGCCACCCACCCCACCGTGTCCAGCCACATCAGCAGCACCCCAGGTAACGCCGCACGTACGGCCGCACCAGCGGCGCGCCGTGCGGTTCCGCTGGCCGCGCGGACAGCACCGGTTCCGCGTTCAGGACGCCGCGCAACGCCTCGGCATCGGTGGACGTGTAGTAGTCCTCCGGCCATACCTGCGTCAGCTCGGCCGCTCCGCGCTGTGCATTCACGCTCAACACCCCTCGCCGTTGCCGATGGAAGGCGGGTTCGGTGACCGGTCGGGGGCCACGGTCACCGAACCCGCAGGTAGTAGCCTGTGGGTGGCTGGTTGTGATGGGAAGTGGTTGACCGTCTACGAGCGTCTACAGGTGAAGCGGCGATGACCGACCTTGGCGCGACATTGCGCGCGGCGCGCGAAGCGGCAGGAATGAGCCTGTCCGCGATGGCCGCTCGGACGCACTACAGTAAGCCGCTGCTTGGATTGCTGGAAACGGGAAAGCGGAACGCCAAACCCGAGCATGTCGAGGCGTACAGCCGCGCGCTGAATATTCCGCCAGAATTGTTGTTGGGTCCGCCAGGCGACCCAGTGCGAATGGCGCATGAATGGCTCGTAAGCGACTCGCCCACCGTCGTACAGTCTCGTTCCGGTCGGCAGATGGGCGCGTGCTTGGCAGGGTTACTTGAAGCCCGCGTAATCAAGCTTCGACACATGGACGATGTAATCGGGGGTGGCGACCTTTTCCCAGTCGTCAGCAAGGAACTATCCGAGGTTCAAGAGGTTGTTCAGTCTGCCAGCTATTCCGGGAGCATCGGGCGACGATTGTTGACTGTCGTTGGCGAACTTGCCCAGCTCGCGGGGTGGGTCGCCAGTGACGCCGGTAGGTATGCGCAAGCCCAAAGTGTCTATCTCAACGGCGTTTCTGCTGCGCGAGAAGCGGGCCAGCGGCCGTTGGCGGGGCAACTCTTGTCATCGCTGAGTTATCAACTGGCCAATGTCGGTAGCACGCGGGATGCGGCACTGCTCGCGCGGTCGGCCGCTAAGGGCGCGGACGGCGCTTCGCCAATTGTTCGCGCACTACTCATGGAACGGGTCGCATGGGCCAGTGCCCGGAATCGAGATTTCGAGGCGGCTCGGCGCGCGCTGGATACTGTGGACGAAGTCTACGAAACCAGGTCGCCAGACATTGAAGAACCAAAATGGGTTTACTGGCTCGATCGTAATGAAATTGACGTGATGGCTGGGCGATGTCTTATCGAGATGAGGAACCCCAAAGCTGCGGAGCCGCTACTGTCACGCGCTATTGACGCATATGATCCTGACCGCGCTCGTGAGGTAGCCCTGTACCTGTCTTGGCTTGCGGAAGCGTACGCCAAGGCAGGAGAAATCGACGCGGCCCGCGCCGCACTCAAACGCGCCCGCAAGACAGGAAGTGGGATCAACTCTGCGCGGCTGGACCGTCGCATTGCCGAAGTTGACAAGCTGTCCGCGCTCGATTAATGACAGATGTCATTACCCCGGCGTGTTTCCAGGTTTCGGCCAGTCCGGCGAGGATCGCGGCGTACACGGCCCACGAGCATCGGATACGCTACGTATTGAACTGTGACAACGTGTGATGTTGGGACGGGGTGATCAACCGTCGATCGGTCCGACGAAATACGCACCGAGAGACCGAGAAGTTATGTGAGATGTGTCTCATCTCTATTGACTTGCCTTCGGGCTTGCGCGGGGTGCATTCGATAGTTCTAGGTGGACTTGCTGGGACGTGCTCCGAGCATCGAAGGGAGGACTTCGGGGCGCGGCGTAGTTGGTGTTCACTTGGGCTCCGCTGGATGTACCGGCTCGTGAATGATCCCTGGTCGGCCACGAGCGGCTGAGTCCCGGCGGTGCGCAGTGCGACAGGCATACGTGCGATGCGTGCGAGTAGGGCGCATGGCGGACCGAGGTTGGGCGGGTGGCTCCGGCATTGGGCTGGGCAGCGTCAGGTGGCCTTTTGGCGTGTGTCGTGGGGCAGGGCGCGCTGTTGATCTCTCTCATGGTCGGCGGTGTCCGACCGGATTCCCTCTGTGTGTGCACAACCGAATAGGGCACCGGGCGCATGCCGCTGTTGGGTGGTGATCCGTCGTCCGGTGAACCATAACCAGATTTCTACGATCGGGACAGTGTTTCCGATGGCATTTGGTTTCCGATGGATTCATCACGGTGAGGCGGTTCCGTCTCGCCGCGACGAAAGGGATCATCCTATGACGACTGTAGATCAATGGGACGGCACGGACGGTGCTGCCGACGGCGGGGAATCCGAGGACTACATCCGCATTCCGTACCCGCAAGCGTGGGACCGCGACCCCGACGACGGCACCGACCCCCCGGCGACCGGCGGGGCCGGTCCGGACACGGCCGGCGACGAGGACAGCGAGGGGTTCGGGCGGGAACTGGACGCGGCGTACGCCTGGTACCGGGCGGTGGAACTGCTGATCAATCAGGGGTTCCCGGCGGAGGCGTGCGAGGCCGAAGTCATGCGGCGGTGCGGCAAGGTGTCGCGTCGTCAGCGCACGATGATGCGCGACGTTGAACAGGAGGAACGGAGTACGGGAAGTTGGCTGCCGACGAATTGGTGTGTGAGTTTCCGTGGGGCCGGTTGTGCCCGGACCACGGAAAGACACTGCGGGAAGGCCGCCGGGGCTGCTATTGCGCGCATGAGGGTTGCGAGCGGCGTTGGCCGGTCGGCTATTCGTCGGGCCATTGCAACCACCCGGCGGCCGTGCTCGTGGCCAGCACGTACATAAGGGGTGACTGGCGGTTGTGCGCTGGGCATCGGCGCTTGTACCTCGCCGGCCTGACCCTGCGCACCTTCGGCCCGGTCACGCCGGCGCTGCGGGTGGCCGGGCTAGGTGGACGGGGTGCCCCTGGTGGTCGAGTCGCCCGCTGACGGTCACGACCGCTGACCTGTCCCTGACCGGTGTCCGGCTCCGGCCCGGCCAGCATGCAGCCGGGCCGGACACCGCCCCACACCCCAACGGACTACGGCGAAGAGAGTTTCGATCATGAGCTACTACGGGGTTAGTGATGTTCGGCGGGACGCGGCAATGCCGCGCGGGTTCGCCCCCGAGGACGCTACGCCGAACGAGATCAGGCGGGCGGAACGGTTGCGGAGCCGGGAGGTCGGCTACCGGCTGGCGGAATCGTTGATCACCAGCGGGTGCCCCGGCCGAGGTGGCCGCGCTGCTGATCGCGGTCCCGCACGACGAACCCAAGGCGGAACGGCAATGGGCCGTCCGCGTGCAGGATGCCGAGTTGTGCGGCGACGTGGCCGTGTGTTCGATGCCGGTACGCGGGTGCGGCAGGCACGTTGACACGGTGGTGTGGCGGGCCGGGGAATGGGCGTGCCGGGTGCCGAAGTGCTCGTGCCGTCTGGCCCGGCGGCTACAGCGGCGGCACTGCGACCTGTCGGCCGTGGCGGTGATCGACTACACGTCCGGGCATCAGCGGCGGGTGTGCGCCGGGCATCTGGCATCTGAACAAGCGGTGTGGGCCGACACCCCGGCCGACGCGCCCACCATCCGCGTTACACCGCTGATTACCGGCCTGGCCGCCCCGGCGTACACGACCAGCCCGGCCGGGGCCGGGACGATCGCCGGGGCGGGACGACCCCGGCTGACCGTGGTGGATGGCGGCCAGTGACCACACCGCCGTGCGGGGCCGCTACGGCCCGTTCGCCGCGGCCGGCGGGGTCGAGGAGGCCTGCTGCGCCGCGCAGGCGCCCGCGGATGTGAGTTTCGCGATCGATCACGGCCTCTACAGCGACGAGCAGATGGCGGTCGTCCCGGACACCGCGCGCAAGCTGTCGCGGGGCTGCGGCAACCCGGTCTCCTTCGCCGACCTGGCACCTGGGGAGACCATCGTCGACCTCGGCTGCGGCGGCGGCATCGACGTCGTGCTCGCCGCGCATCGGGTCGGGCCGACGGGCAGTGTGACCGGGGTGGACATGACCCCGGAGATGATCGAGAGGGCCAGCCAGTCGGTCACCGAGGCGGGCGTGTCCGACTACACCAGCTTCGTCGTGGCCGACATAACCCGGACCGGGTTACCGGACGCCTCGGTGGACGTGGTGATCTCCAACTGTGTCATCAACCTGTCCCCGGAAAAGGACGCCGTGTACGCCGAGATCTTCCGCATCCTGCGGCCCGGCGGCCGGCTTGCGATCTCCGACATCGCGCTGAGCGAACCGATCGACCGGGAACTGGCCGCCCGGTTCCAGGCCAACTGGTCCGGGTGCATGGGCGGCGCCATTCCCGAAGCCGACTACATGGCGATCATCACCGGGGCGGGGTTGTCCGAGCCCACGG
>JBOHER010000147.1:0-13473 GCA_050701115.1 Haloechinothrix sp.
CCATCGAACTCACTGCCGCCGGACACGCCCCCGCACCGCCGCGCCCACCCAGCGGCCCGCCGAGGCACCCGCGGCACCTGGGGTGTCCAGGGTGCGGAAGGAGGCTGCCTGATGGCTACCCGCCGACACGCACTTACCGGACGCACCGCCGGACGGCGGCCCAGGCAGCGCGCCGGTCCACCCATCGTCCCGGTGCCGCCCGACTGGACCCGCCACGCCGCGTGCACCGCGGGGCAGGCCGACCGGCTGTTCTACGCCGACCCCGACGACCCGGACGAGACCGACCCGAACACCGCCGCCGAGCGGCAGGCCGAAGCCCAAGCAGTGTGCGCCGCCTGCCCGGTGCGCGACGCCTGCGCCGCCGAAATGCAGAAGGTGGACAAGCTGCACAACCCCCACGGCGTGTGGGCGGGAATCACCCCCGCCAAACGCACACCACGCAAGCGTGCGCACACCCCGAACAAGACCAACGCAGCCATCGCCGCGCGGGCCGCGGCCGACCCACGCGGTCCGATCCCGATGCTGTCCGAAATCGACTTCGACGCCGACGTGCTGCGCTTCGCCAACCAAGGCCACACCAACACCGAAATCGCCACCCACCTCAACCGCCCGGTCCGCGACGTCGAACTCGCGCGGGCCCGCGCCATCCGCCGCCGCAACCGCGCGGCCCGCCGCACCCAGCGGCGGATCAAGCTCACCGCGAACAAGGCCGGGGCGGTGGCGGCGTGAGCGTGGCCTACTCCGATGAGGTGGCGACCCTGCACACCGGGGACGCGCTGGCGGTGCTGCGCACACTCGGCGACGACAGCGTCGACGCGGTCGTGACCGACCCGCCCTACAGCTCGGGCGGCATGGTGCGCGGCGACCGCACCCAACGCACCCGCACCAAGTACGTGTCCACCAGCGTGACCGAGGCCGCCGCCGACTTCACCGGCGACAACCGCGACCAACGCGCCTACGGCTACTGGTGCGCGCTGTGGCTCGGCGAGGCGCTGCGCATCACCCGCAGCGGCGGCGTGTGCCTGCTGTTCACCGACTGGCGGCAACTGCCCACCACCACCGACGCGCTGCAAGCCGGGGGATGGGTCTGGCGCGGGATCGTGCCCTGGCTCAAACCCAACGCCCGGCCCACCGCCGGGCGCTTCGCCAACGCCGCCGAGTACGTCGTGTGGGGCAGCAACGGGCCCATGGGCCTGGACTTCCGCGACGCCTGCCTGCGGGGCTACTTCCACGCCAGCCCGCCCCGCGAGCGCGAGCACCAAACCCAGAAACCGGTCGACGTGCTGCGCGAACTCGTCGGCATCGCCCCCGCTGGCGGCGTGGTCTGCGACCCGTTCATGGGCTCGGGCACCACCGGCGTGGCCGCCGTGCTCGAACGGCGCCGCTTCCTCGGCGTGGAGCAGCTCCCGCACTACGTGCGGGTGGCCCAGCGGCGGATCCAGCAAGCGCAACTGCGGGCGGTCGACCACGGCGACCAAACCGCCCTGCCCTTCGATGGGACGGAGGCCGCGTGATGCCGATACGACCGGAGAACCGCGACCGCTACCCGGCCGACTGGGACGAGATCTCCGAATGTGTGCGCTTCGGCCGCGCCGACGGCCGGTGCGAATGCCGCGGCGAGTGCGGCCGCCCCCGCGGTCACCTCGACACCGACCGCCGCTGCCGCAACCGGCACGGCACCCCTGCCTACCGCACCGGCTCCGCCGTCGTGCTCACCGTCGCCCACCTCGACCACACCCCGGAGAACTGCGCCGAGGCCAACCTGCGCGCGATGTGCCAGGGCTGCCACCTGCACTACGACATCGACCACCACACCCAGACCCGCCGCCGCGCCCAAGCCGCTGAACTCGCCGCCACCATGCACCCGCTGTTCGAGCTGCCGGAGACGGCCTGATGCGCACCTGCGAAGACGCCACCCGCTTCTACCAGCGCCACGCCGCCGAGCACGGCTACTACTGGCCCACCGAGGAGGCCGCCTGATGAGCACCCCCGCCCGCCCGCTGCGGGTCGTGGCTGCACCCCAGATCCCGGACGACGCCAGCCCGGACGAGGCCGCCGCGATCGCCGAGGTAGCCCGCGCCCGCGCCGCGCTGCCCGCGATCGACCCGGCCGTGTTCGACTGCTACCTCGGCTCCATCGTGGAACAGGTCGAGCCGCACACCGAGGCCGACCCCACCGCCGTACTCGCCTCCCTGCTGTGCTCGGCAGGAGTGCGCCTCGGCCAAGACCCGCACGTGATGGCGGGTAACGACCCGCACCCGCTGCTCGTCTGGCCGCTCATCGTCGGCCGCACCTCCGCCGGGCGCAAAGGCACCTCGTGGTCCTCGGCGCGGCGGGTGCTGCTGGCCGCCGAACCCGACTTCATGACCACCAACGTCCGCTCCGGCCTGACCTCCGGCGAAGGCCTCGCCGCCATGTTCACCGAAGACGCCGCGCTGCCCGACGGCGCCCAGGTCGGCGGCCGCCTGCCCGCCGGAGACCGCCGACTGTTGGTGTTCGAGCCCGAATGGGCCGCGGTCATGGCCCGGATGCGCCGCGAAGGCAACAGCCTCTCCGCCACGCTGCGCGCCGCGTGGGAGGGCGGCGACCTGTCCACCCTGTCCGTCAAAGCGCGCATCGCCCCCAGCTCCCACATCGGGCTGCTCGCGCACATCTCCCCGCACGAGTTCCGCGGCAAGGTGTCGGCCTCCGACATGGCCGGCGGCACCTACAACCGGTTCCTGCCCCTGGCCGTCGCCCGCTCGAAGTTCCTGCCCGAAGGCGGCGGCCTCGACCCCGACACCACCGCCAAGCTCGGCGCATCGCTCAGCGACCGGCTCGCCGCCGGATCGAGCCTGACCACCATCGGATTCAGCACCGAAGGCGCGCAGCTGTGGCGACGGCTCTACGTCGAATTCGGCACCGACCACGGCGACCACGGACCCGTCGAACAGTTCGTCTCCCGCGCCGCCCCCAACTGCCTGCGCATCGCCGCCATCCACGCAGCGCTCGACTTCACCGACAACATCCAGCCCGACCACCTCACCGCGGCCGCCGCGCTCGTGCGCTACAGCATCGCCACCGCCCGCGCCGTGTTCACCGACACCGTCACTCCCGCCCGACTCCTCGCCTGGATCGCCGAAGCGGGTACGGCCGGACGCACCCGCAGCGACATCACCGCCACCTTCTTCGGCGGCAACAAGAAGGCCGCCGACATCACCGCCCTACTCGAGCAACTCGCCGACACCGGCCGCATCACCCACAAGACCCGGCCACCCGCCGGAGGACGCGGCCGCCCCATCGACCACTACACCGCTCAAACACCAACCCCTACGAATTAAACGAAAGAACGAACTAAACCCCTGACCAGCGAAAACACCGGCCGACCAACCCGACTTATTTCGTACCCGACGAACTAAGTCGCCACCCCGAGCCACCATTACCGCAGGTCAGCGACTTACTTCGTAATTTCGTTTCCTTCGTAGCACGACCCGCAAGGAGACAACATCGTGGACCAGCCCGACCATGAAGGAGCCGAGCCGGAGGAGCTGCGCGTCCTGCTGACCGTCGAGGACGCCGCCCGGCAGCTGAGCATCGGCCGAACAACCATGTTCGCGCTTATCAGGACTGGCCAGATCCGCACTGTGCGCATCGGCCAACTTCGGCGCGTCCCCGCCGACGCGCTTACCGACTACGTCACCCACCTCGCAGACCAAGCCGCCGCGTAGCGCAAAAGGAGAGCCAATGGCACGCAAGAAACAAGACGGCACTCGCCGACCGAACGGCGCCAGCTCGATCTATAAGGGCAAGGACGGAAAGTGGCACGGCCGCGTCACCGTCGGCGTCAAGAGCGACGGCAGCCCTGACCGCCGCCACATCGAACGCAAGTCCGAGGCCGAAGTCATCCGAGCAGTTCGCGAGCTGGAGCAGCAGCGCGAGGTCGGGAAGGTCCGGAAACCTGGCCGCGCCTGGACAGTCGAGAAGTGGTTACGGCACTGGGTAGAGAACGTGGCTGCGCCGTCCGTTCGACACACGACGATGGTCGGGTACCGATCGTCGGTGTACAACCACCTCATTCCCGGAATCGGAGCGCACAGGCTCGACAACCTACAACCTGAGCACCTCGAAGCGCTGTACGCGAAATTGCAACGCCCGAAATCGCAAGGAGGCAAGGACCTAAAACCCGCCACTGTCCACCTTGCCCACCGAACGGCCAGCGTCGCGTTCAACGAGGCCGTTCGACGCCGCCGAATGGTGGAGAACCCTGCGCGAATCGCTAAGCCGCCACGGCTGGAGCAGGAGGAGATCGTTCCATTCACGAGAGATGAGGCTCGGCGGCTGATCGACAAGGCCCCCGAAATTCGGAACGGTGCTCGCTACATCGTCGCGTTGTCAGTCGGCCTGCGGCGCGGTGAAGCACTCGGGTTGAAGTGGTCGGATTACTCGGTCCACTGGCGTCACGGGTGCCCGAAGGGCAGCAGCTGCCGAAACCAACGCACCGCGGAAAGGTGCAGCGAGCGTCAGGGACGCGGCACGCTCACCGTTAGACGGGCGCTGCAACAACGCACGTGGCAGCACGGCTGCGATCCTGACGGCTCGTGCGGCCGCAGGCTGGGGGCTTACTGCCCACGTCGCCGAGACGGCGGGGTGGTGGAATCGGAGGTCAAGTCGCGTGCCGGCCGACGGATCATCGGGATACCGCACCAGGTGATCGATGCGCTCGAAACCCACCGGGCACACCAGGGCGTCGATCGCGAGAAGGCCGGGAACCTCTGGCACGACGAGGGCTGGATGTTCACGAACCTACTTGGGCGGCCGGTGCATCCAACCGAGGACCACCGCGCGTGGAAGGCACTCCTCCGGCTGGCGGAGGTCCGAGATGCGCGGCTGCACGACGCCCGGCACACCGCGGCAACGATCCTCCTGGAACTACGGGTGCCTCTGCCGGCGGTCATGGAGTTGATGGGGTGGTCGAACGCGGCGATCGCCAAGCGCTACATGCACACCAACGAGGAACTCGTAACAGCCATCGCGGCCGAGGTTGGCGGCCACATCTGGGCAGACGAGCCTGACGACGACGAGGAGGATGACGGCGGCCTGAGGGCCGTCCCAGTACCTGCCTAACAGGGTCAACTGAGACGGAAACTGAGACGGAACGACAGAACGCCGGGGTGCCCACATGCGGGTGCCCCGGCGTTCTCCCTGGTAGCTGGCGGAGGATACGGGATTCGAACCCGTGAGGGCTTTCACACCCAACACGATTTCCAATCGTGCGCCTTAGGCCGCTCGGCCAATCCTCCGCAGGAGAGGCTAGCAGAGACCTTCTGACCTGCGGATACGGGGTCTGAGCTGCGAGGACGCCGGGCTACTGGGGCGATGGACAACACTCTCCGAGAACGTGTTGTTCAGCTGAACCGCGCCGATTCTCCGGTGGGAAGGGCCGCGTAGCCGCATGTGACCGCGGAAATGGGGTGGCGCTGGCTGGCGTCGCGCGCACCGCCCGATAACGACACGATCGGACGTTCAATGCAGTGGTGTACGGAGCCAACCTACCGAGTCGTGAGCACGTAGGCCGCTTCGGGATTCTTGTCTGCTTCTCGCTCCGCGGATTCCAGCAAGCCCCCGGGCGGACTCGAGCTGCATGTCCCCTAAGGCCGCGATGCCGATGATGTGTTCCATGCGCCCGTCGGTGATGAGCTTCCGTATGGTGTCGGCTCCGCGAGCCCATTTCATGGGGGTTCTCCGATCACTCGCACGTACGGTCGGTGCACGATCTCGCTGCGCAACGGGTCGCTGTCTGGCTCATTCCAGCCTCAGGTTCGTGCAGGACATGGTGTTCGCCGGTCGCCGGCTGCAGTCGAATTGCCGGGCGCTCGAGCTGTCCGTACGCGACCCTCGGACGCGCGAAAATGGGATGTATGAATCTTCCGTTCGCGGGTAGTCACTCGTGCATTTAGTCAAACAGGTGTGCGATAATGGACCGGTGAGCGCAAATGGGGTTCCGCTGTTGTCGTCCGGCACCGAGTGGTGGCGGATGGACAAGGCCGGGCTGGTCGCCGCACTGCGGGAACGCGAGACGCTGGTGCGGCGGTTGCAGGCCGAGCAGGGCCAGATCGTGGCGGAAATGCAGTTCCGCGGAACGATGGCCAGCTTCGGCTACGCCACTGTGGACAAGATCCAGACCGATGCGCTGCACATCAGCGGGAAAGAAGCGTTGCGCCGTACCGAACGGGCGTTGGCCTGCCACGACACCCAGGAAGCTGGGACCGTGGTGCCCGCGCTCGCGCCGACAACCGGGCAGGCCTACTTGGAGGGCGCGATCGGGGCCGAGCACGTCGACGCGCTGGTCGACATCCTCGGCCAGATCCCCGGCGATGTGCCCGCCGACGAGCGCGCCGGCTACGAGAAGACCCTCGTCGAACTCGCCCGGCAGGCCGGCCCATTCGCCGTCCGCAAAGCCGGTCGGCACCTGATCGAACGCCTCAACCAAGACGGCCAGGAACCCACTGACGAGAAACTGGTCACCCCGCGCCGGGAACTGCGGTGGCAATGGCGCCAAGACACCCTGAAGTTCACCGGCTTCCTCGACACCGAATCCGGGCAACTACTGGAAACACTGCTCTCCCCGCTCGCGAAGCCGCGCCCCGCTGAGGACGGGCAGCGTGACGCGCGCACCGTCGCCGAGCGGCAGGGGGACGCGCTGGCCGAACTGCTCGAGCTCACCCAACGTGCCGGGGCGCTGCCCATCGAGGCCGGGGAGCGGCCGACCCTGATCGTGACCATGACGTTGGACCAACTGCTGCGCAATGCCGGACCCCAGGGTACGGATCTGTCCGAACCACCCACCCTGAACTGGGAATGCCCGATCACCGCCGAACAGGCCCGGCGGATGGCCTGCGACGCGCGCATCATCCCTGCGGTGCTGGGCGGCGACGGTGAGCTACTGGACCTCGGCCGGGCGCAGCGGCTGGTCACCGCCGCCCAACGCCGAGCCCTCAACCTGCGCGACCGGGGCTGCATCTTCGACGGCTGCACCCGTCCACCCCGACTGACTCAGGCGCATCACATCGCCGAGTGGACCGAGGACGACGGCCCCACCGACCTCGACAACTTGTGCCTGCTCTGCGCATATCACCATCGGCTGATCCACCACTCCGACTGGGAAATCCGGATGGCCGATGACGGCCACCCCGAATGCATTCCACCCGCCTTCCTCGATCCGCACCGAACACCCCGGCGCAACCGCGCCCACCACCCCATCCACCCCACCTAACCGGAGCTCGGCTCGTCGGCGTCGAAGGTGCGTAGGTTTCGAGCCCGTTCCCCGCTGATCATGACTGCCGCGGCCATGTTGAAGACGGACAAGAACTCCACCGATGCCGACATCGACAAGATCAAGAACACTTGTCGGTGCGGAACCTACTTCCGCATCCGGGAAGCGATCAAGAAATCGGCAGCGGCTCAGTGATCTAGCTGCGCAGCCGTGCGTGGCTGGGCGTCAGCTCGGCGATCGTGCGCACGCCGAGCAGCTGCATCGTGCGCACGATCTCGGTCCGCAGGATGTCCACCGCGCGCTGCACGCCGCGCTCACCACCTGCCATCAGCCCGTAGAGGTAGGCGCGGCCGATGAGGCAGGCGTCCGCGCCCATGGCGATCGCGGCCACGATGTCGCCGCCGGACAGGATGCCGGTGTCCAGCCAGACCTCGGCTGAACCGTTGACCGAGTCCAGCGTGGCAGGCAGCAACTCGAGCGGAGTCGGTGCGCGGTCGAGTTGACGTCCACCGTGATTGGACAGCACGACCGCGTCCACACCGTGCTTGACGACATCCCGTGCGTCATCAGGGTTCTGGATGCCCTTCACCACCAGCTTGCCCGGCCAGCTCTCCCGAACCCAGGCGAGGTCGTCGTAGTTCAGGGTCGGGTCGAACATCGTGTTGATCAGTTCGGCGACAGTGCCGCCCCAGGAACTGAGCGAGGCGAAGGTGAGCGGTTCGGTGGTGAGCAGGTTGATCCACCATGCCGGGTGCATCGCGCCGTCGACAAAGGTCCGCAGGGTCAGCGTGGGCGGGATGGTGAGCCCGTTACGCACGTCGCGCAGTCGTGCTCCTGCGACGGGCGTGTCCACGGTCAGCATCAGCGTGTCGTAGCCCGACTCGTGCGCGCGCCGCATCAGTTCTTGCCCGGCGGCACGGTCCCGCCAGACGTAGAGCTGGAACCACTTGCGCGCGTTCGGGCTCGCCGCGGCGACGTCCTCGATGGAGGTCGTGCCCATTGTGGACAGTGTGTAGGGGATGCCTTCGCGCTCAGCGACCCGCACGACGGCCCGCTCGCCTTCGTGATTCATCATGCGGGTGAACCCGGTGGGGGCGAAGGCGAACGGGAGAGCCGAGCGCTTGCCGAGTAGCTCGGTGCTGGTGTCCACGTCGGCGACGCCCCGAAGCACGTTGGGCCGGAATTCGATCCCCCGGAACGCCTCGCGCGCCCTGCGCAGGCTGTCCTCGAGCTCTGCCGCGCCATCGGTGTAGTCGAACACCGCGCGCGGGCTGCGCTTGCGGGCGATGGTGCGCAGGTCGGCGATGGTATTCGCTCGGGACAGCCTGCGTTCGCGTGCGTTCAGCACAATCGGTCGCGGCCGCAGGATCTGCGCCAGCTCTCCCGGCCGCGGCAGGCGTCGCTTCGTCACGGAGTCCCTCCTTGGTGCACGGTCAAAGATCGCCCCGCAGATCGTCGATGGTGCGTGCCATCGCTCACTTCGTCCTCAATGGGGTAGCAATCGAAGTATCTCTCTCGTTCAGGGCACCCGGATGCCGTCGAAGGCGATCTTGGCGACAGCGTCGGCCATATCGGTGATGTCCGACCCACGGCCTGGCTTGTACCACTCGATGAGTGAGTTGACCATGCCGAACAGCAGCTTGGCCGTGGTGGCCGGATCGACGTCGGGGCGGATGTCGCCTTCGGCCTCGGCCTGCTCGACGAGATGGGCTACGATCCGGTCGAACTCGCGACGCCGGGCAAGCGCCGCTCGCTCGACTTGAGAGTTACCCCGCACACGCAACAGGAGCGTGACGAACGGCAGCTCCTCGGCCAGCACCCGCACACTGCCTCGGACCAGGTGTTCCAGCCGATGGATCGCCGGACCATCCAGTTGCTCGACCTCATCGGCGACCGCGAACAAGCCGTCTAGGGCGCGGTCGACGGCCAGCCGGAGCAGCTCTTCCTTGCTGCGCACGTGGTAGTAGATCGCCGACTTGGTGATGCCCAGCTTGCGGCCGAGGTCCTCCATGCTCGTGCCGTCGTAGCCGCGCTCGTAGAACAGCTTGGCCGCGATCTGCAGCAGGGACTCCAAGTCGTAGCCGGGACGCCCGCGTCGCTTGGCGTTAGCGGCGCGGGCGTTGCCCTGCTGCGCATCTCCCAGCCTGGTCATGTGGGTAGTCTCCCAGACGCGGTGGGTGCGACCATCGTGATGGTTGATGATTGCCTACGCGGAGACCCGGACCTTGCGGGTGAGCACGGTGACACAGGCGAGGCTGAGTAGCGTGACAGCGGTCAGATACACCGTGATCGGGATGGAGGAGCCCCAGCTCGCGTAGAGCCCGGTGGCCACGGTGGGGGCGAGTCCGCCGCCCAGGATGGACCCCAGTTGGTAGCCGAGGGAGGCCCCGCTGTAGCGGACCTTGGCACTGAACAGCTCGGAGAACAGGGCAGCCATCGGTCCGTACACGATGCCCATGAAGACCGCGGTGCCCAGCAGCGCGAGCAGGATCAGGGCAGGGCTGGCGGTGTTGATCAGTGGGAACAGCGCGAGCGACCACGCCGCGAGGCCGACGGAACCGAACGTCAGCACCGGCCTGCGGCCGTGCCGATCAGAGAGCGCGGACGACCATGGAATGGCCACCAGCCACACCAGCGAGGCGACCAACGTGAAGCCCAGGATGAGGCTCTTGCTGATACCGAGCACGGTGGTGGAGTAGGACAGCAGGTAGGCCATGAAGATGTAGCCGACCGCGTTGATGCCGATGAAGGCACCCGCAGCGATCAGTACCTCCTTCAGGTTCTCCCGCAGCACCGTCACGATCGGCATACGCTCCGCGGCGCTGGTCTGCTTCACCTGCTCGAAGTCGGGGCTTTCGGTGATGGTCATCCGGATGACCAGCCCGATGATCACCATTACCGCGCTGGCCAGGAACGGCACCCGCCATCCCCATGCCAGGAAGGCGTCGTCGCTGACGGTCGACGACATGCCGAGGAAGACCAGGTTGGCCAGGATGAGCCCGCCCGGCACGCCCATCTGCGGGAAGCTGCCGTAGAAGCCCTTCTTGCCTGCGGGGGCGTGCTCCACGGCCATCAGGACCGCGCCGCCCCATTCACCGCCAACGCCGATGCCCTGGATGAACCGGAGCGTCACCAGCAGAATCGGTGCCCACACGCCGATGGTGGCGTAGGTGGGCAGTAGGCCGATGCCGACGGTGGCGATACCCATCAGCATCAACGAGATCACCAGCATGGACTTGCGGCCGACCCGGTCCCCGAAATGGCCCATCACGATGCCGCCGAGCGGACGGGCCAGGAAGCCGACCGAGAAGGTGGCGAAGGCGGCCATGGTGCCCGCGATCGAGGAGAACCCGGGGAAGAACAGCGGGCCGAACACGATCGCCGCGGCCATGCCGTAGATGAAGTAGTCGTACCACTCGACCGCCGTGCCGATGAAGCTCGCCGTAGCCACCCGCAACGGCTTGACGTCGTGACGCGGCGTACAGCGGACTTCGGTTGTGGTCATCGTTGACTCCAAGTGTGCGGGCAGGGGGCACCGCCCGACGTCGAAAGGGATCGGGAAAGGGGAAATCGAGAGTGTCTACTTCGGACGTTCGTCGACGACTCGGCGCATCTTGCCGACCGAGCGCTCCAACGTGTCGGGATCACACACGTCGATCGCGACGCTCACGCCGACCCGGTCCTTGATCTGCGCGACCAGTTCGGCGGCCGCGGTGGTTCTGCGCTCGGACGGGGTCTCCGGTCGAGCCTCGACCCGCACGGTCATGTGGTCCATGCGGTCCTTCTTGGTGAGCACAAGCTGGAAGTGTGCAGACAGGCCGTCGGTGCGCAGCACGATCTCCTCGATCTGGGTGGGGAACACGTTCACGCCTCGCAGAATGATCAGGTCGTCGGTACGGCCGGTGACCTTCTCCATCCGCCGGAAGCCGGGACGAGCGGTGCCCGGGAGCAGGCGGGTCAGGTCGCGGGTGCGGTACCGGATGATCGGGAGTGCTTGCTTGGTGAGCGAGGTGAAGACCAGCTCTCCGCGCTCGCCCTGAGCGAGCACGTTCTCGTCGAACGGGTCGATCACCTCGGGGTAGAAGTGGTCCTCCCAGATGTGCAGCCCGTCCTTGGTTTCGACGCATTCCTGTGCGACACCGGGACCCATCACCTCGGACAGGCCGTAGATGTCCACCGCGTCGATGTCCATCCGTTCCTCGATCTCGGTGCGCATTTCTTCGGTCCACGGTTCGGCGCCGAAGATGCCGACCTTGAGTGAGCTGGTGCGCGGATCGATGCCCTGGCGTTCGAACTCATCCAGCATGGTGAGCAGGTAGGACGGCGTCACCATGATCACCTCAGGCTTGAAGTCCTGGATGAGCTGCACCTGGCGGGCGGTCATGCCACCGGAGGCGGGAATGACCGTGCAGCCCAGCTTCTCTGCGCCGTAATGCGCGCCGAGACCGCCGGTGAACAACCCGTAGCCGTAGGACACATGCACCTTGTGGCCCGGGCGCCCGCCGGCCGCGCGAATGGAGCGGGCGACCACGGTCGCCCAGGTGTCGATGTCCTCGGCGGTGTAGCCGACCACGGTCGGCCTGCCGGTGGTGCCGCTGGATGCGTGAATCCGCACGACCTGGTCATGCGGTACCGCGAACATGCCGAACGGGTAGCTGTCCCGTAGATCCTGCTTGGTGGTGAAGGGAAACCTGGCCAGATCCTCAAGCGACCCGCAGTCTTCTGGGTGTACGCCCGCGTCGTCGAACTTCTTCCGGTAGACGGGAACATTCTGGTAGGCGTGCCGAAGGGTCCACTGTAGACGCGCAGTTTGCAGCGCTTGGAGCTCGTCTGCGCTGAGTCGCTCGACCGGGTCGAGCTCGTCGTTAGCCGGGCTTTTGCCCAGCCGCTTGCGGTGCGTGGTTGTCACTGATCTTCCTCGGTTGTCTGGCTCGGGCTGTCGCGTTCAATGACACGGCTGCGGCCACGGAATTCGGCGATCACCACTGGCCCGGCGAGGTCTTCGCGATGCACGGTGACGTCGTAGATCCCGTTGCGGCCGTAGGTGGTGCGCTCTTCGGCCGTCGCGATCAGTTCGTCGCCGAGCCGGGCCGAGGCGACAAAGGAGATCTCGGCTCCCGACGCCACGGTCACCGGCCCGTAGCTGTTGCACGCGCAGGCGAACGCGGTGTCGGCAAGCAGGAACACGTATCCGCCGTGGGCGATGTCGTGGCCGTTGACCATCTGTTCGGTCACCAGCATACGGGCTACCGCCCGTCCCTCGGCCAGTTCGATGAGTTCGATGCCGAGCGCGCGGGAGGCCAGGTCCGCGTTCAGCATGGCGCGCGCGGCACTCGCGGGCTGTGACACGGGTTCCACCACCTCGCTAACTGACCGAATGGTTGGTTATTAATGTGTGTCGCCAGTTAAAGGCGTGATGCAGCTGATGTCAAGAGGAAAGCCGAGTGGAAGAGTCACGCCGAGTGCCCAGTCATCGTCCGGAGGAGGCAGCAGAGGACTGCTCGCAGGTCCGAATCATCGGCGCGCAGGACTGCTCGCAGGTCCGACGGGTACCTGCGTCGGGGTGAGCTCGCCGCCCATGACAGGGGATGACATGGGCCAGCGGAGCGATCTGCAGCCCTCGAACCAGAACTACATGTCGCGCGCGCATGCCGAGTTGCTCGGCTTGTCGGGCATGTCCGGCGCCGCGAACGCCCAAGCCAGAAACGCGATGCCCGCCGAGATCCCGTTCGAGGGTCCGAGCTGAAGTCGGATCCACACGGTCAGGGCCGTGGGTAACCCGCACTGCCTGGGGCTTCAGTACAGCGGCTCGTCCTCGGGTGTGCCGCGCTCATACGCCTCGCGCGTCAGGTGGCAGCCCGTGCTGACGCTCAGCGTCGTGTTGACCGCGGTACCGAACAGCAATTCCGCACCGTAGGCATCCTTCAGGGACACCTCATGATCGCCGGGCCGGTCGACGACCACCTGCGGTGCGCCGAAGCCCTGCTCGTTGGCGAGTTCGGTGACCAGCTTGAGAGCTCTCGGCCAGTCAGAGTCAGCGATGTTGCCCGGTGACGCGCCGGAGCTGTACCGCCGGATTGCCCCGTCACCACGAAGGCTCGCGAGGTCTCCGCCACAGCCAGAACCGCTGATCGGCTCGCGGGCCGGCGCCCAGGGTTCGACGCCGATCTCAGCGATGAGCGTGTCCCGGATCGTCGCCATCATGCCGAGGTAGTCCGCCT
>JBOHER010000148.1:0-4582 GCA_050701115.1 Haloechinothrix sp.
CCTGGGACACCGAATTGGTTGACCGCTGGCTCAACGAAACCCGCGGCAAGCGGCTCCTGATCCTTGACGTGCTCGCCCGGGTCCGGGGACCGGTGCCAGCCGGCGCACAGATCTACGACGCCGACTACCGGGCGATGTCGCGGATCAAGGCCATCGCCGACGAGTACGAGGTCCCCGCGCTCGCCGTACACCACACCCGCAAGATGGCGTCCGCGGACTTCCTCAACGAGGTGTCCGGCAGTAACGGTCTGGCCGGCGCTTCCGACGCCGTGCTGGTCCTGAAACGGATGCGTGGCGAGGCTGACGCCGAGCTGCACATCACCGGCCGCGACCTGGTCGAAAGCGAGTGGGCACTCAACTTCGAGGCCTCGCTCGGGTCCTGGCACAGGCTTGAGCGGCCAGCCGCCGAGTACAAGCTCTCCGACACCCGCTCGGCGATCCTCGTGTACCTGCGGGAGCACGGCTCCGCGACACCTAAACAGGTAGCGGACGCGCTCGACATCACCCCGGCCACAGCCCGGCAGACGCTACGGCGGATGACCGAAGACGGACAAATGGACACAGACGGCCGGGGGGTCTATATACCTGTCACACCTGTCACACCTGTCACTTCCGCAGGTCAGAGGCGTGACAGTGCACAAATCGGACTGTCACTTCCCGACGTTGACGGTCACATGCGACAGGAGGACACATGAGCAACACGCCAACCTTCGACTGCGACAACTGCCATGCGTGGGAGGTAGTGCACGAGGCGATCCTCGCCTTTGGCTCAAAGGTGCCCGATCTAGGAAAGGCTCGGGCTGCCCTGCTGCGGGTGATTGATGAGGGAGCGTGGAAGCACTACACCCCACCCATCGGTGAGCCGTGCGACCCAACGACGTTCCGAGACTGGGTTGTTGCCCGGGTTCCACGCGGCTTGGAGACGTCGGTTGAGAACCTGCGACAGATTGCACGCGGCGACACCAAGCTTGAGAATGCGCTCGACCGGGAACTACAGAACCCGGTGGGTGGAAGCAACAAGGTCGTTCTCAATGTTGATAATATAAACATTGAGAACGACCAACGAATCCGGCCGAGGGGCACGTCAAAGGACCATGCCCTGCGGAGGCTGCGCAAGGACGCTCCGGAGCTGCACGCCGACGTGCTCGCCGGGAACCTGTCCGCGCACGCCGCGATGGTCCGTGCAGGGTTCCGGCCCCACACCTTCACCGTCCGCCCCGACCCGGAATCTGCCGCCCGCACCCTACGCAAGCACCTCACGCCACAGCAGCTCGCAGAACTCGTGCGCCTACTCACCGGCCACTCCCCGGAGGCGTTGGCTCCGCCGACCCGTCGACCTGATCGTGCGGGAGAATGTCAAACGCCGGCACATGAATCCTGGGCAGCTCGCCATGGTGACCCTTGAGTACGAGAAGTACTACGCCGAAGCGGCGAAGGCTGGTTACCCAGAGGGTAGGGATCGGACACGCTCCGATGCTGAAACTGTGGCCGATCGGCCACAATGTGAGCGTGAACGTAAGTCGCGTGAGCGTGCAGCGAAGGCGACCGGCGCATCCGGCCGAACCGTCCAACGAGCCAAAGCCGTCCAGCGTGACGCACCCGACACCCTGTGATAGCAAATGCGATCCATGGATCGCATTTGCCGACGGTGTGAAGTTTTTTGACCACGCGCCGTCGAGTGACCCCGCAACTGCTTCGCTCATCTCTCCCCGCCGAATCTGAAAAGGAGGGTCAGCCAGATGACCGATCGAAGCCTGTTTCAGCAGCCACTCTCGATGTGGAATGACGCTGAGCTCCAAACCGCGTTGGCCGTGGTGGCGGAACGCCTCCTGCAGCTGCAGGAGGCCGTGCCGGGCCGTGAGTACTTGTGCCGGCCGCTGCCCGGCACAAGTGGCCTGTACGCGTCGCTGCACGCGTTCGCCGCGTCGGTCGCGGAGGAACGGGATCGGCGGCACCGCTTGTATCAGGCGGTGCGCGATGTCGTCGGCTCCTGATCTGCTGGCGGTGTGGTCTCAGGTCGCCGCGGTGGCGTGGCCCGGCGGTCTGCCGTCCGTCACGCTGCAATGGGGTGCGCCGCCCGCCGGGTGTCTTGCGGCGACGTACCGCAAGCGCTTGATCATCGTGTCGCCGAAGATGCGGTCGCTGGGCGGTGCGGGCGCCGAGCGGCTCCTGCGTGACCTGCTGGCGCACGAGCTGCTGCACGTCGTCACACCGTTCGATCTGTCCGAGCATGGTCCGAGTTTCTGGTTGTCGTCTCGCCGTGTCGCGCGGCGTCTGGGGCTGCCGCCGCCGCGGTGGGCGGAGCTGCCGTCGTGGCCGATGGGTGCCCGCCCCGGCGGATACCAGCCGCTGCCGGAGTCGAGCTGGCGGCCCGTCCAGTAGACTGTGGGCCAGCCCCGAAAACGGGGCGGTGCGAAGCGTGAGGACCGCTCAGCCGCGGTGCCGCGGATGCCAGGCAGGCCGACAGCCACCTGGTCCCGTTTGGCCGTGGCCGGGGCACACAGGACGCGACGCGTGACGTGAAGTTTGACAGCTCGGCCGCCGGCAGCGAATAAGGCACCGGCCACAGGCCCCCCCCCGGGGCGGCAGCGAGCGGACTCCACAGGGATCAAATCAAACCTTGCTGGAGCGAACTCATGTCCACTATTGATGATCTCCTTGCGCGGCGGCAAATCGTGTGGGGCGCCGCCGATGAGTCGTGCAAACACGCGGCGGCGGCCAACCGCCGCATGACCGAACGCGAGCAGGCCAAGTACGAATCGGCGAGCGCCGAGCTTGAGGCCCTCGATGCGCGGATCGAGCAGCTGAAAGGCGAGGAGCGGCGCGCCCAGCAATCCGCGCGGGTCATGGATTCTTTGCGGGGCGCTCGCCCGTCCAGCACTGACGCGGTGTGGCTGCCAGGCCTTGCCGAATATCGCGATTTGGTTGCGGAGCAGCGCGCGATCGGCACGGCGGGCGCTTTCATTCCGCAGGCCGCCGCCGCCGTCTATTTCGACCTGCTACGGAAGCGGACTGCGGTGCTTGCGGCCGGCCCGGTGATCTTGCCGGTGGAGGGCTCCGGTTCGGTGAAGGTGCCCTCGGTCACCTCCTCGGTGGTGGTTGCCGGGGTGGCGGAGAACACCGCGATTGCCCCGGCCGACCCGGGGCTGGGCGAGATCGTGCTCGATCCGAGGAAATTCGGCGCGTTGACGTTGGTGGCGCGGGAGGCGATCGAGGATTCAAGGCCGGAGCTGCGGCAGGTCGTGGCTAATTCGCTGGTCCGGGACGTCGCTGTGGAGCTGGATAGGCAGCTCGTCACAGGGAGCGGTGTGGCGCCGAATCTGCGTGGTTTGCGTAACACGACTGGCGCGACCGCCGGCCCGGCGACGGGTGCCAATGGCGCATCGCTGACCTACAACATCTTGGCCGACACGATGGCCGCCGCCGAGAACGCGAACGTCGACCTCGACCGGTTGGCGTGGATCATGCATTCCCGGAGTTGGGGCTCGGTCCGGAAATTGGCCAGCACCGCGGGTGAGCCGCTTTTCACCCAAACATCCGACGGTGAAGACGCACGGCGGTCGCTGTTCGGCGTACCGGTGCACATCTCGAATGCCTTGCCGATCAATGAGGTCGTCGGCACTTCCACCGATACGACGGCGCTGATTCTCGTGGACGTGTCACAGGTGGTGGTCGCGGTTTCGAGGGCGGTGGAGCTGTCCATTTCAACTGACTTCGCTTTCAACACCGATCAAGTCGCGGTTCGGGTTACATGCCGATACGACATCGGCGTTCCGCAGCCAACCGCGCTCACCGTCACTACTGGGGTCAGGCCGTGAAAACCGGTGTGCGGGTCCGGCGGGACCTGGTGGTGCAGCTTCCGGACGGGTCGCGGCGGCACGTGTTCGCGTCGCAACCCGTACCGGCGGACCTGCTGGACCTGGTGCCGGTCAAGGACCGCGTGCCGGGCAAGAAGTCGCCTCCGGCGGAGGAGGTCGCATAAGACCTGCGGCGTCAACGTCACCGCAGCCGTTCCACTCCATTGCGGCTTGCGGAATCGATGGTGGGGGAGGGTTTTCCCGTTTCGGCCCGCAGATCCCGCCAGCGCCGGACGCGAGCGGCCCCGCACTTGAAGGTTGGGTGCGGGGCCGTTCTGCAATCGGCTCTGCGCTCAGGCGAGCCAAACGGCTCACCTGATGCAAATGCATCACCTGAACGCATTTGCGGGACGGTGGCAGAGCAACAGTATACTGTGGGTCTGAAATGATCTGATGGCTACTCAATGCAACCAGGCGCCGGACATAGTTCGGGTGCGAGTGCCATCTCCCCGTTGCGTACCTTGTCTGCGAGGTCGGGTGCGTCACGCTGGACGGCCTTGGCTTGTTGGACGGCTCGGCCGGATGCACCGGTCGCCTTCGCCGCACGTTCACACGACTCCACGCTCACGCCTATATTCCCGCCGGCCTGGGCCGGCCACGGTGCCACCGCACGCGACGGCCCCTTACCCGGGGTGGGTAAAGGGCCGTCAAGCCGTCCACGGCGCTCTCAGCGGGTCATCGCTCTTTTGTCGCCCTCCAGGTCGCTGATGATCTCCAGCAGTCGC
>JBOHER010000149.1:0-2569 GCA_050701115.1 Haloechinothrix sp.
GTCGTGCAGCCTGATGTTGCGTTGGAGGTGCTTGCGATGGTGGAGCCGCAGGCGCCGGACGAACTGGCACGACGCTTCGAAGGCACGGAATGGGTAACAGCACACGAACATCCCTCACCTCTCTCCAAGCAGTCTGAGGTGGCCTACGGCTTCTACGAAAACGCGGACTACGCGCGCGGGGCGTTCGAGTTCCGTTCATCGAAGCCCTTCGGGTAGTCGGCTCTCTCGGCGTTTGGGCGGACGACGCCGCAGCACCGTCGCAGCGTCATGTTCGACAGCGAGCTATGTGCGGGTCCGGTCGGCGGTCGGTCTGCACATCACCACGGTTACGGTCGTCGAGGACGCCACCCGACTTACCCAGCCGTCGGGTTGGTTGATGGCGCGCGAGATGACGTCGGCGCAGGTCAGGTCACGCGGCCTCAGCCGAGCGGTCTCGGCAATGGGGCCATTGGGGCGCGAGCGAAGACGTCGGGCCCAGGTGACGCACCACTGTCGAGCGGTCCGGAAACTCAAAGATGGCCAGGGCGATGCGCACCCGACCCCGCGCAAGAGTCACGAGCTCTCCACACCCGCGCGACAGAAGAAGCATGGCAGTCCCCGTTCTGGGCGCCGCCGCAATGATCGTCATCTGCGCAAGAGCCGCCCATAGTTGACGGCACCAGTCCAGTCCGATGAACTGCCCGGTCGCACCGTGGGGGCCGAATGGAGGACCTCACGCCATGGTGATCGAGAACTACGACCCTGTGCGTGGCCGCTCGCGAGACCAGACTGGCGGCGCCTTGGGCTTCACGTTTGAGGAGCTGGCCTCGCTGCCAGTCGAGCACGTCGCGATCGCGGTGCTTCGGACCCTCGGGGACTCGGGCAGCCACCCGAACTGGTTCAAAGGCGACCATGGTCGCGCCGTGGCGGAGTCCAACGCTGCTCTCGACGCCGTGCTCGAGGGCTGGCAGTGGCTGCTGGCTCAGGGGTACGTCGCCTGGAATCCGCTGGGCAACTACACGGACCATGCCTACCCGGTGACCCGCCGCGGGCGGGCGCTGCGTGACGACCCCGAGCGCGGGCTCGAAGACGCGGCCGCCCGGGCACGCCTTGGCCCTGGCCTTGACCTGCACGACCGACCCGGTGGCGCCCGCACGCAGTTCCTGATGGGGGAGTACGAGCTGGCGGTGCTGGCTGCGATGCGTGAGGTCGAGATCCGCGTCCGAGAGCGGGCCGGGCTGCCCCAGGACGAGGTCGGGGTCGCGATGGTTCGCAAGGCCCTGGCCGAAGGTGGACCACTCGATGAGGGCGGCATGGTCACTGCGGAGGTCCAGGCCCGCCAACACCTATTCGCTGGCGCCATCGGACTCTTCAAGAATCCTTCCTCACACCGGCCCGTCGACTACGACGATCCGATCGAAGCGGCCGAGGCCATCCTGTTCGCTGACCTGCTGTTGCGGCTGCTGGACCGGACCGGCATCCCCTGACCGACGGCAGGGCCGCCTCGGTGTTACGCGGCGCCCACCCACCGGTGGGGAAGAACCCCTCACACCCAGCACTGTCCCGCAACGTGGGGCAGCTGCCGAAGAACTTCATCGCCGAGATTCTCGACCTCGACAGCCGCGATCCTCTGCCTTCTACCGAGCGCCGATCCCAGGGGAGCGAATCGAGGACGTCTGGCTCCCGGGCCACCCCGAGTTCGACCGGCAACTCGACTGGGTCGCCCGATAGGGTCAGATCCGAAGAACTCAAAGTTCGTCAGGACGAACCGCACTTGACTCCGGCCCGGCTAGACCGACTTGGGCTTAGACCATGCGGGGACTGGACACCGCCCCACCGCCACTGGGCTGGCCACCGTGAGGGGAGGCGTCAGCAGCACGTAGCAATTGTTCCCCCAATGCCGGTCTCTACATCCGGAGCTGAGTGGAACGCGACCAAGTGGAGCGTTCCGATGCCGCCACCGATTACGAAACGTCCGCCTCCCGAGATGAGGCCTCGAACTTCTGCCTGCTGGACGCTGAGGCGACCATACACTGGGCCTCCCGAGTCACCCGGCAGGACCTGGTTGGCAATGTGTTGGCCTATCGCGATGTGGGCGTAGCAGGCACCCATATCGCAATAGCCGGCATTCAGCACAGAAGTTACCCATCCACATTGCGCCAAAGTTCTGGCACCACCTGTGCACGTCGCGGTTCCGATGGCGACGGGTGCCCCACCAGCACCGTCCCTACTAAGCTGCGGTTGCGTTGGATCCGGGTTGCCTTGAACGGGATCGGGATCCTGCCACATGTCGTCTGAGAACGACGAAGGGCTGCCGACCACAGGTTGAAGCGGCCGGATTAGGGCGATGTCATACGGTTGGTATTGGGGCCGACGGAAGGTTTCGCCGAAGAGGGCAGCGGCAGGTGTGCTCCATATAGTCCCAACCGGACCACAGTGACCAGCAGTGGTCATGTACCTAGTCCCACTCACGACGACGGCAAACCCCAAAGTGCAAACCCTGTCCACCTCTGTTGCATTAGGTGGTATCCCTCCAATTAATGCTCCACCGAAGTGTGGCGAGATGTCGGCATCCCGCGCACCGTCAAGG
>JBOHER010000150.1:0-17825 GCA_050701115.1 Haloechinothrix sp.
GTACCGCCCCTTCGCGTTGGGTCAGTGCGCGTGGCCGTGGCCGTGCGCGCCGTCATCCTCCTCGGCGGGCTTGTCCACAACGGAGCTTTCCGTGGTGAGCACCAGCCGGGCGATGGAGGCCGCGTTGGCTATCGCGGAGCGGGTGACCTTGACCGGGTCGACGATGCCGGCCGCAAGCAGGTCGGTGAGCTCGCCGGTGGCGGCGTTGAAGCCCTGCCCCCAGCGCTGCTCGGCGACCTTGGACACGATGACCGCGCCCTCGTAGCCCGCGTTGCTCGCGATCCAGTGCAGCGGAGCGGTCAGCGCATCGCGCACGATCCGCACGCCGGTCGCCACGTCGCCGGTGAACCCGAGGTCGCCCTCGAGTTCCTTCACCGCGTGGATCAGCGCGGAACCACCGCCGGGCACGATGCCCTCCTCGACCGCGGCCTTGGTGGCGGCCACCGCGTCCTCGATGCGGTGCTTGCGCTCGTTGAGCTCGGTCTCGGTGGCCGCACCGACCTTGATCACCGCGACCCCGCCGCCGAGCTTCGCCAGCCGCTCCTCCAGCTTCTCCCGGTCCCAGTCGGAGTCGGTGGTCTCGATCTCCTTGCGGATCTGGGCGACCCGAGCGGCCAGCGCCTCATCGGTGCCGCCGCCGTCGACCAGGGTTGTGTCGTCCTTGGTGATGACGGCGCGCCGGACGGTGCCCAGCGAGTCGAGCCCGATCTCGGACAGCTTGCGACCGATCTCGGCGGAGATGACCTCGCCGCCGGTGACGACGGCCAGGTCGTCAAGGAACGCCTTACGCCGGTCACCGAAGAACGGCGCCTTGACGGCAACCGAGGTGATCGTCTTGCGCAGCGAGTTGACCACCAGCGTGGACAGCGCCTCGCCCTCGACGTCCTCGGCGATGATCAGCAGCGGCTTCTTGGCTTCGACGACCTTCTCCAGCAGCGGGAGAAGGTCGGCCAGCGCGGAGATCTTCTCGCGGTGCAGCAGGATGTAGGCGTCCTCCAGGATCGCCCGCTGCTCCTCCGGGTTGGTGGCGAAGTGCGCAGACAGGTAGCCCTTGTCGAACTGCACGCCCTCGGTGATGACCAGCTCGGTGGCCAGGCTCGAGGACTCCTCGATGGTGATGACGCCGTCCTCGCCGACCTTCTCCACCGCCTCGCCGAGCAGTGCGCCGATGGTGGCGTCCCGGGAGGTGACGGTGCCGACCTGGGCGATGTTGTCCCGACCCTTGACCGGGGTCGCCCTGGCCTTGAGCGCCTCGATGACCTTGTCGGCGGCGGCCTCGATGCCCTCGCCGAGTGCGGCCGGGTTGGCGCCGGCCGCCACGTTGCGCAGGCCGTGCTTGACCAGGGATTGGGCCAGCACGGTGGCGGTTGTGGTGCCGTCACCGGCGACGTCGTTGGTCTTGGTTGCGACGTTCTTGGCCAGCTGCGCGCCAAGGTTCTCGAACGGATCGTCGAGGTCGATCTCGCGGGCGACGGTGACGCCGTCGAGGGTGATGGCCGGGCCGCCGAACTTCCGGTCGAGCACGACGTGCCGACCGCGCGGACCCAACGTCACCTTGACCGCGTCGGCAAGCTTGTTGACGCCACGCTCGAGCGCGCGACGGGCCTCGTCCTGGAAGTTGATCTGTTTAGGCATGCTTGCCTGCTTACCTTTCAGTAATGATCACGCTAGAAAAACAGGCGCCCCGGCCCCGGTGAAGCGGGGATCCGGGGCGCCTGCGATGACGAGTGCGGTGATCAGTTGATGACAGCCAGCACGTCGCGGGCGGACAGAATCAAGTACTCCTCACCGTTGTACTTGACTTCCGTGCCGCCGTACTTCGAGTAGATGACGACGTCACCGACACTCACATCCACCGGGATGCGATTGCCCTTGTCGTCGATCCGGCCCGGGCCAACGGCCAGAACCTTGCCCTCTTGGGGCTTTTCCTTAGCGGTGTCGGGGATGACGAGGCCGGAAGCCGTCGTCTCCTCGGCCTCGCTCGTCTGGACAACGATCTAGTCCTCGAGCGGTTTGATGGTCACGCTCACCGGGTTGACCTCCACGGGTCGAGAGAAAGCGTCGGCAAATGGATTGTTGCGGACTCCTCCCACCCCCGTCGTCGCGGGTGCCGGGCGTGTTCAGTGCCGCGCATTAGCACTCTAGCTACCAGAGTGCTAGCCGTGCAACCGGGGTCCGGTTCGTGGTCCTCTTCCGTCGGCGCCCCGGTCCCTGTGTGCGCGCCGCCAGCGGACCCGGCTATGCTCCGCCCGAGCCAGTCACACCCACTAACGGGTGAGGGAATCCGGTGCGAATCCGGAACTGACGCGCAGCGGTAAGGGCGACGGACGAGGCAACGACCACTGGACCGGCAGGTCCGGGAAGGCGCCTCCTACCGAGTGACCCCGAGTCCGAAGACCTGCTGGCTCGTGACATCAGCCCGAGCTACGCGCATGAGCTCTTGATGAAGGGTACCGGTATGGAGCGTCCCGTTGCATACCGCTGAGGCCGTCCCCGAGCGTAGGGCGGCAAGGCGGTTACCGACGCCTGTCGTGGTGAGCACACTCGCCGCGCTGCTCGTGGTGAGTGCTGTGGTGTCGCTCGGGTTCGGCGCCGAGCCGCTGGTGACCGGGCGCATCGCCGCCGACGTACTGCGCCACCAACTTCTCGGCGGTGTGCCGGATCCGACACAGCACGCGATCGTGTGGGAGATCCGGGTTCCTCGTGCGGTGCTGGCCGCCCTGGTCGGGGCGGGCCTCGCCGTTGCGGGTGCCGCCATCCAGACGCTGGTGCACAATCCCCTTGCCGACCCGTACCTGCTCGGCGTTTCATCGGGCGCGAGTGTGGGCGCCACCGCGGTCATCACGATGGGTGTCCTCGCTGGAGCGGGCCTGTGGGCTTTGTCGGTCGGTGCACTGCTCGGTGCCCTCTGCTCCGCGTTGCTGGTGTTCGGCGTCGCCATGATGCAGGGCGGGCTGACGCCGTTACGCCTTGTGCTCACGGGAACGGTGCTCTCCGCGGCCTTCTCGGCGATCGCGAGCTTCCTGGTGTTTCGCAGCGCTGATCCGCAGGCCGCGCAGTCGGTGCTGTTCTGGTTGCTCGGCAGCCTGTCCGGAGCGACATGGGACCAGTTGTCGCTCCCGCTGATCACGGTCGCCCTTGCCGCCATGCTGCTGATCGGCGGCAGCGGTTGGCTGGACGCTCTTGCGGCCGGGCCGGACACGGCGGCCACCCTGGGGGTGCCGGTCCGGCTGGTGCGCAACGGTCTCTTTGTGCTACTCGCGGTCCTGGTCGGAGTGCTGGTCGCGGTGTCGGGCGGGATCGGCTTCGTCGGTCTCGTGCTGCCACACATCAGCAGGCTGCTCGTCGGCGCGCGGCACCGGGCGGTGCTTCCGGTGGCGGCCTTGGCAGGCGCGCTGTTTCTGTTGTGGGTCGATGTGGCCGCCCGGGTGCTGGTGCGGCCCACCGAGGTGCCGCTCAGCGTCGTGACCGGCCTGATCGGCGCTCCGGTTTTCCTGTTCCTGCTCGGTCGCAGGCACTACCACTTCGGCAGTTCGGCGTGACGAGTTCGCAGACGGCACGCCTGTCGCTCGCCACGGCAGGAGACGTCCCCCACCTGGCGGTACGCGGACTCGCCTGTGCTGCCGGGAGGAGGACCGTCCTGCGCGAGGTCGACTTCGAGGTGCGGCGCGGCGAGATGCTGGCCGTGGTCGGTGCGAACGGCACCGGCAAGTCCACGCTGCTGCATACGCTTGCCGGGGTCCGGCCCGCACTGGCAGGTGAGGTCGTGATCGACGGCAGGCCCCTCGCGCGACTGTCGGTCCGTGACCGCGCGCGGACCATGACCATGGTCGGTCAGGAGGAGTCGCCGCCGCGCGACCTGCTGGTTGGCGAGATGGTCGCGCTCGGCCGGACGCCCCATCGACCGCCGTGGGCCGGTGGTGACGCCGCTGAGCGCAGCGCCGTGCTGACCGCGCTGGAGCAGGTCGGCCTGGCCTATGCGGTCGATCACCCCATTGAACAGCTCTCCGGCGGCGAGCGACGCCGTGCGCTGCTCGCGCGCGGGCTGGCACAACAAGCGCCGCTGCTGATGCTCGACGAACCAACGAACCATCTCGACATCCGGCACCAACTCGCGCTGCTGAGACTCGTGCGGGCGCTGGGTAAGACCGTCATCGTCGCGATGCACGATCTCAACCTCGCCGCGTCGTTCTGTGATCGCATCGCCGTGCTGCACGCGGGCAGGATTCTGGCGATCGGCAGCCCCGAGCGGGTCCTCACCCCCACCCTCGTGCATGACGCCTTCGGGATCATCGCGACCCCTGTGTCCCATCCACACGACGGCAGCACGCATCTGCTGTTCTCGACCGACGATCAGGAGCCCCACCCGTGACTGTTGCTACTGGAACAGCCCGCCGCACGTTTCGCCGCCGTGCGGTGGCGGCGACCGCGATCACGGCGCTCACCATCACCGCATGCGGCGACGCCGACGGGGAGCGCCTCGCGACGTCGGACGCGGGCACCGTCACCGTGCGCAACTGCGGTGCGGAGGTGACGTTTCCCGCTCCTGCCGAGCGGTTGTTCGTCAACGACGGCAACCTGATCTCGATGGTGCTTGCCATCGGGGCACAGGATCAGGTGGCCGCGGTGAGCAGCATCCAGCGCGACAAAGAGGTGCTACGCACGCACTACGGAGACGCGGTCGACCGACTCGAGGAGGTATCGAAGGACTACCCCAGCCGGGAGACCGTGATCGCGCGGCGTCCGGACGTGATGGTGGCCGGGTGGAACTATGGCTACGACGAGTCCAAGAATCTGACCCCGGCAAGCCTGGCCGAGCATGACATCGCCGCCTACGTGCTGACCGAGAGCTGCCGTCAGGGAGACGGTGCCGCTCGCGGCGTGGTCGACCCGTGGACCGCGCTGGACCGCGATCTGATCAACCTCGGCGAGATCACCGGCCACCAGGATGAGGCAGCGGCGGTCGCCGAGGACATCGACCGGCGAGTCGCCGGGCTCCGGGCGGCTCCCCAGGAAACGGATGTGCCGACCCTCTTCCTGTTCGACAGCGGTGAGAAGGCCGTCTTCTCCAGTGGCCGGTTCGGCGCGCCGCAGGCGATCATCGAGGCCGCCGGTGGGCGCAATGCGCTCGAGGACCTCGACGACACGTGGACCGAGGTCTCCTGGGAGCGGTTAGCCGCGTCGAAGCCGGACGCGTTCGTGTTCGTGGACTACCCGCCGCAGACGGTCGCCCAGAAGATCGCGATCCTGCGGGCCCACCCAGCGACCAAAGATCTTCCCGCGGTCAAGCAGGAGCGCTTCCTGAACCTGCCGTACGCCATGTGGACCAGCAGCCCGCTGAACGTCGACGCGGCCGAGCGGGTGCGTGCGAGCCTGGAGGAGTGGCGCCTCGTGCCTGCCGGCGGCGTCGGATCCAGCACGGGATCCAGCACCGTCGAACCCCGCTAGCTTGGGTGGGCTGCAAGATGGCTACACCGTCACGGCGTCCACCGGCAAACCTGGGTGGGCGGAGAAATCCAGCGCGGACGGTGTGGCTCCCGCGGCCACCACGTGCGCGCCCAGCGCCGCGATCATCGCGCCGTTGTCGGTGCACAGGCGCGGGCGCGGCACCCGCAGGTCGATACCTGCCTCCGCGCACCGCTGTTTCGCCAGCGCGGACAGCCGCGAGTTGGCGGCGACTCCGCCGGAGATGACCAGGGTGGAGATCCCGTACTCCTGGGCAGCGGCAACGGCTTTCGTGGTGAGCACGTCGGCCACCGCCTCCTGGAACGACGCGCACACGTCGTTCAACGGAATGTCCTCGCCGCGGCGTTCGGCCGCCTCGACCCACCGAGCCACCGCGGTTTTCAGTCCGGAGAAGGAGAAATCGAACTTGGCGTCTCTGGGACCGGACATGCCGCGGGGAAACGCCACCGCGTGCGGATTGCCTTCCTTGGCCGCCTTGTCTATCGGCGGCCCACCGGGATAGGGCAGCGCCAGAATGCGGGCAACCTTGTCGTAGGCCTCACCGGCGGCATCGTCCACAGTGGAGCCGAGCTCGATGATCCTCCCACCGATGTCGTCCACCCGCAGCAACTGGGTGTGGCCGCCGGAGACCAGCAAAGCAAGGCAGGGCGACGGCAGCGGGCCGTGTTCGAGGGTGTCCACCGCGACGTGGCCCGCGAGGTGGTTGACGCCGTAGAGCGGAACATCCAGCGCCGTGGCGTAGGCCTTCGCCGCGGACACTCCAACCATCAGCGCACCGGCGAGGCCGGGCCCCGCGGTCACCGCGATGGCGTCCACATCGGACAGCGCCAGCCCCGCCGTGCTGAAGGCACGTCGTGCGGTTGGTGCCATGGCTTCCAGGTGCGCCCGGCTCGCGATCTCCGGTACGACACCGCCAAAGCGGGCGTGCTGATCGACGCTGGAGGCGACCTCGTCCGCGAGCAGTTCGACCGTTCCGTCCTCGTGCAGCCGCACCAGGCCCACACCGGTCTCGTCGCAGGAACTCTCGATTCCCATGATGATCTTGGACATCACGGCTGCACATCCTCACTGCGCGCCGACCTGCGCATGGTGTAAGCGTCGGCGCCGGATGGCCGGTAGTACCGTTTGCGCAGCCCGATCTGGGTGAATCCGGCCCTGGCGTACAGCGAGATGGCCTGTTCGTTGTCGGTGCGCACCTCGAGAAACACCGGTGCGTCGACCTCGTCGGCACGTTCCAATAGCGCGGTGAGCAGCGCGCTACCAATGCCGTTGCCCTGCGCTTCCGGCACAACACCGATCGTGTGCACCTCGGCCTCGAAGTCGCCCGGTCTGCCCATGATGGCCAGCCCGCCGTAGCCGAGCAGCGTGCCCTTCTCGTCATAGGCGCCCAGATAGTGCGCACCGGAATCCATCTCGGACTGGAATGCGCGCGCGCTCCACGGATCGTCGCCGGGGAAGAGTAACTGCTCGATCTCGACGCAGCGCGGAATGTCCTTGCGGCGCAACGACTCCAGCTTCAGCCGCGATGATGCGGACGAGGTGTTCACGCGCTCACCCGCTTGCGCTCACCCGGCGGTTGAGCGTCCGGCCGTCGCAGATAGAGTGGGCTCAGCGGAGCGGGGTCACTGCCCGCACCGATCGCGGTCGCCCCGGCGAGCACCAGCCCTCGCGGCGTCGGGTACCGGGGTTCGATCGTCTCCAGGCCGAACACGTCGGCATACAACTGCGCGCCGTACCCAGCCGCGCGGTGCGCATCGGCCAGGTCCACATCCCCGGGCGGGCTCACCTGTGGTCCTGCCACCCGCACGCCTGCCGCGTCGTAGCGAGCCCAGTACACCTCGCGCCTGCGGGCGTCGGTGACCACGAGCAGCTGTTCGCCACCCTCGACCTCGACCGCGATGGCGTCGAGACTGCATACCGGGTATGCGGGGATGTCCAGGCTGTGCGCGAGCGCGACCGCGGTGACCATGCCCGCGCGCAGCCCGGTGAACGGGCCGGGCCCGACGCCGCACGCGATGGCGTCGAGCTGCCGCATGGTCAGGCCCAACTGTCGCAGGGCATCACTCACGTGGGGCATGAGCAGCTCGCCGTGCGCGCGCGGGTTGACCGTGACGCGGGCAGCGAGCACTTCGAGGTCACCGGAGTGCTTCGGGAGCGACACGACACCTGCGGTCACGGCGGGCGTCGAGGTATCAAGGGCGAGAACCAACACAATGGACAAGCCTACGACCAGCCTTTCGCCGTGGCACGCACACCGCCCACCCGATGTTGGTTCAGGGCGGCTCAGCCGGGGTCGCCGAACATCTGATCCGGTAGCCAGGTGACGATATCGGGAACGAAGATCAAGAGCACGATGCCGAGGGCGAGAACGCCAACGTAGGGCAGCGTTCCCCGCAGGATTTCCCGCAGCGGGACCTCAGGCGCGATTCCCTGAACCACGTAGAGATTCAGACCTACCGGCGGTGTGATCAGTCCCATTTCCATGTTCAGTGTCATGACGACGCCGAACCAGATGGGATCGAATCCGAGCTGGGTGATGATCGGGAACAGCACCGGCATCGTGATGAGGATGATCGCGACCGGTGGGATGAAGAATCCCAATACCAGGAACAGCAGATTCATGACCAGGAAGATCACCCATCGGTTCACCTCCAGCCCGGCAACGGCCTGCGCCAGCTCCTGGGGCACGCCGAGGAAGCTCATGATCTGGCCGAGGACTGCCGAGAATGCCACGATCATCAAGATCATGGTGCTCGTTCTGGTCGTCTCCAGCGCGGCGTCCATGAGCTTTCGGACCGTCACGGAGCGGTAGAGCACCGCGACAATGACGATCGAGAGCAATGCGCCGACTGCTGCCGCTTCGCTTGGCGTCGTGATGCCGGCATACAGCGCGATGAGTATTCCAGCCATGAGCACGACGAACGGAATCACCTTGATCAGCAGGGCGAATCGATGCCGCCAGGTGACGGCCTGAACCTCTACGGCGGTGGCGAGTACCCGGCTGGCCGCTGGTCTGCCCGCCTCTCCGCCCGACTGGCTGCCCGGGTGCGCGAGCGCGCCGACCAGGTTGCGTCGGTGCCGCCGCACGCGGTGCAAGCTCACCGCGATGAAGATCCACACGCAGAACAGCACGGTGACCATGGCGCCAGGCCCCACGCCACCGAGGAAAAGCCGACCGATCGACTGTTCGGTCGCGATGCCGTACAGGATCAACGTGACGCTGGGCGGAATAAGGATGCCCAACGTCCCGCCTGCGGCTATCGCTCCGGTCGCAACCCCGGCCGGGTAGCCACGTTTGAGCATTTCTGGGATGGCGATCCGCCCGATCGCGGCTGAGGTCGCCGGGCTGGACCCGGTCAAGGCCGCAAAGATCGAACAGGCCACCACCGAGCTCATCGCCAGGCCCCCGCGCAAACGGCCCACCCACGCATGCGCGGCCTCGAGCAGGTCCTGGCTGGCCTTTGATTGGCCGAAGATCGCTCCCATAAGGATGAACAAGGGGATCGCGAGCAAGGAGAAGCTGTTCAGTGAATCAAAAACTAAAGTGTTGACATAACCGAACTCTGTTGCGGAGAGGAAGAGCGCGACCGATGTCAGGGCGGTCAAGCCAAGGGCGAACGCTACCGGGATCCCCAAGGCCAGGAATATCAGCAGAAGGGCGCCGATGATACCACCTATGAGCAGGCTGTTCACATCAACTCCTTGAACTTGGGCTGGTGGTTCTCTCATCGGTTTCCTGTTTTTCGGTCGTTCCGGTACGGATCTGTTGAACGACCGACGAAATGACGGTCAGGTACTGCAGCGCGAGCAATGTCATTCCCAGCGGCAGGATCAAGTGCGGAAACGTAAGGGGTGGATTCCACGCGGTACCGGACCGCCGACCCCGCTCCGTCGTCTCCCACCACTCATCGAAGGCCATCCCGGCCAGCGTCGCCACGAGAGCGAAGCCCAGAATGGCCGCCGCGAGCCGGATCATGTGCTGAACCTTTTCCGGCAGCCGCACTACGACGAGGTCGATGCCGACGTGATCGCCGTGCTTGAGGCCGTAGGCAGCTCCGCAGAATGCGGCGAACATCAGAAAGTAAATCGACAGCTCGGTCTGCCACACCGTGGAGGCGCCGAGAATATAGCGCAAGAGCACGGCATAGGAGATCACCAGCATGGAAAGCAGCACCAGAATTCCGCTGATGTAACCGAAGAGCGCGGACGTGAGATCTATGTATCGGGAAAACGCGGACGGCCTCCGCGACCGACGATCATCCATAGTGTGCTAAACCTCGAGTAGGAAGGCCCGGGGGTGACCGATCTCGGCCACCCCCGGGATCGGTTTACCGACCTGATGGCTGGCGGGCGAGTTCGATGAGCTCCGCACCATCGGGCACGCTCTTCGAGAAATCTTCCCACACGGGCTGCGCTTCGGTGCGCCACTTCTCGAATGCCTTATCGTCCATCTGTACTACGTTCACGCCGGCGTCCTTGAATTCCTGCTCTACCCGCAGATCGTCCTGCTCTGATTCGGTGTAGGCAAATTCTTGGAGCTCCTGTCCCACCTCTTCCATGATCGTCTGCTGCTCCGGTGTCAGCTTGTTGAACTGCTCGGTGCCAATGATGAGTGGCTCGAACATGAACCAGAACGTGTTGCCACCGGTGGGCGAGGTGAAGGACTTGACCTGCTCGTGCAGGCGATAGGAGCTGAACGAGGACGTGGAGGTAACGGCGCTGTCCAGTACGCCGGTCTGCATCGCGCTGTAGATCTCGGACGAGGCAACGCTGGAGATCCCCAGGCCAGCGTTCTCCAACATACGCTCAACCCTCGACCCTGCTGCTCGAGTGACCGTTCCTCGTCGTACGTCGTCGGGGGAAACCAGCGGTTGTGCCCCCTTGGTCCCGATCGCGCCCGCGTTCCAGACCCACGTCAGGACCTTTACGCCGTTCGATTCGGTCATCTCTTCGATGCGCTTTCCGATCTCCGCGTCCTGCCACTTCCTGGCCTCCACGTGGTTACGCACCATGGCGGGCATCAGGGTGATGCTGAACTCAGGCGCGTCGCCCGATGCGTAGTCGAGTGGGAAGACCGACATGTCGACCGCGCCGCGCGTGATCGCGTCGTACTGCTGTGTCGGATCCTCGATCAACGAGTTGCTGGGATAGATCGTGATGTCGACCAGTCCGTCGGTACGTTCGCGCACCTCGTCTGCGAAACGTCGGGCCAGCATCGAGCGAAAGTCGCCCTCCCCGGTCTGATCGACAGCCGGCCACTGATGCGACAAGCGAAGCGTGATCTTCTCGCCGTCCCCGCCGCTATCCGTTGCCAAGCCGCAGGCCGTGAGCGGCAAGGCCATCAACAGGGTGCAGGTGGCGGCCAGCCACCGCTTCTTCCGAACCACGTTGTTCAGTCCCTTCCTGGTGCCTGCGCTGGGTTGCGGCCGAACGTGCGCGAACCGGTTACCGGTGTTCGTGGTAGTGACCCAGCCAATATTTGGACTAGCCTCTAGGAGAGCTATCCTGTTGTCAAGACCCTAGCGGAGGTTGCGCATGGCCCACCCACCCAAAGCTTCGCGATCACTTCGACCGGTGTCGCGGCCGCGCTTGTACGAACAGCTGGTCGAGCAGTTGTGCGAACACATCAAAGAGGCGGGCCTGCGGCCCGGAGATCGGCTCCCGCCCGAAAGGGAGCTGGCCTCACAGTTGGGAGTGAGCCGCGTGTCGGTCAGTCAGGCCTTGGTGGCGCTCGAGGTGCAGGGGATCATCGACGTCAGACACGGCGATGGCGCTGTTCTCCTTGAAACCCGCCCTGAGCAACAAGTAATCGCGGCGCTGCGCGCACACCAGCGACGACTTCCGGAGATTCTCGAGGCGCGCGAGGCTCTTGAGGTCAAGCTGGCCGACCTCGCCGCGCGCCGCCGCACCAACGAAGACGTGAGGCGTATCGATGAAGCGCTGGCCTTGATGGAATCTGAAATCCGTGCTGGGGCCAGAGGCGAGGCTGGCGATGAACGGTTCCATGCTGCCGTGACCGCCGCCGCCCACTCCAACTTGCTCGCCGATCTAATGGCCGAGCTGTCGCCGCTCATTCTGGAAACGCGTATCGAGTCGCTCTCCCAGCCCGACCGGCCCCAGCAGTCACTCAACGGCCACCGGAGTATCGCCGACGCGATCCGGGTGCAAGACCCGCAGCGAGCGGCCGAGGCCATGCTTCAGCACATTCAGCTGGTCTCCGATGTGGCCGCGCTGCGGTGGGATGAAGGCGGTCTGCCGACCGATAAGCGGCCTGCGGGCTAGCGAGAGGCGTTGGCGGAGAGAAAGTCCACGAAGAACAAGAGATCGGGTGAACGTGCTCTTCCCTGCCCTACAGTGGAGGTCATCCACATCAGCGCTGCGCTTCGGCGATCGCGCCCTAAGCTATGCCGAACTGGCTGACGCCGCAGGGACGATCTCGAACCAGCTGCGTTCCCTGTCCACTTCCGGCACCGGCGACGTACGCGTCGCGGTGTACGCAAGCGCCACGATCGAAACCGGTGTCGCTGTGGTGGCCGCACTGATCGCCGGGGTGCCCGTTGTACCAATCAACCCCAAGATGGGCGAACGGGAGCTCGCGCACATTGTCGCGGACAGCGCCCCCGTGCTGGTGCTGTCCGAACCGGGAATCTCCCTGCCGTCCGTGCTGTGTTCCATTCCGCGGATGGAGATCGAACTCGACGGAGTAGCCTGCCCGTTGCCTCCGGAACCAGGCGGCGATACGCCCGCAATGATCGTCTACACCTCCGGCACGACCGGCCCGCCGAAGGGTGTGGTGCTGCCCCGACGGGCAATCGCCAGCACGCTGGACGCACTCGCCGATGCCTGGGCCTGGACGTCCGAGGACGTAGTGATGCACGCGTTGCCGCTGTTCCACGTGCACGGGCTGATCCTGGGTGTCCTCGGCCCGCTGCGCAGGGGCGGGAGTGTGCGCCACCTCGGGCGGTTCTCACCGGCCGCGCTCGGCGCCGCGCTGACCGAGGTAGCCGACGAGCGCCCAGTGATGGTGTTCGGCGTCCCGACGATGTACCACCGGATCGCCGAAGAGGTGGACACCGATCCGGCGCTCGCCAAGGCGCTCGGCGGTGCGCGCCTGCTCGTTTCGGGGTCGGCGGCGCTGCCGGTGCATGACCACCAGCGAATCACCGCCGCCACCGGGCAGCGGGTCGTCGAACGCTATGGGATGACCGAGACGCTGATGAACACCAGCGTGCCGGCCGACGGCGAGCGCAAGCCAGGGACCGTCGGGGTGCCGTTGCGCGGTGTGGACCTCCGGCTGGTCGACGAGGGCGGTCAACCGATCGAGGCCAAGGACGGGCAGACGGTCGGCGAGATCCAGGTGCGGGGTCTGAACCTGTTCACCGAGTACCTCAACCGCCCGGACGCGACCGCCGATGCGTTCGACGGTGACTGGTTTCGCACCGGCGACGTGGCCACCAGGGACGCCGACGGCTACCTGCGCATCGTCGGCCGGAAGGCGACCGATCTGATCAAGAGCGGCGGGTACAAAATCGGAGCGGGCGAGATCGAGAACGTACTTCTCGAGCACCCGTCGGTCGCGGAGGTGGCGGTGACCGGCGAGCCGGACGCGGATCTCGGCGAGCGCATCGTGGCCTGGGTCGTGCCTGCGGGCGAGCGCCCCGCCGCCGAAGAACTGGCCGACCATGTAGCGCGGCTGCTATCCCCGCACAAGCGACCCAGGGTGGTGCGATTCCTGGACACCTTGCCACGCAATGAGATGGGCAAGGTCATGAAGCGAGCCCTCGATGGCTGACCTGTTGCCCGCACGCGAGGTGATCGGGGCACTGGCCACCGACTTCACCGAGCTGAAGGTGGACCTGCCGGAGGCCAGCGGGTCCGATGGCCCGATCGGGTGGGATGGCTATGACGACGCCAAGGCTCGTGCAGTCGAGCGAACCGGCGAGCGCGAGTCGGTGGTGTGCGGCATCGGCCGGGTCGGCGCGACCGAGGCGATGCTGATCTGCTTCGAATTCGGGTTCCTGGGCGGCTCGGTCGGTGGGCACACCGGGCTGCTGGTCGAGGCGGCCTTCGAGCGTGCCGGGCAGCTCCGGGTGCCGGTGGTGTCGCTGATCGCCACCGGTGGCAGCCGGATGCAGGAGGGCATGCGCGCGCTGTCCCAGCTGCATCGGATGGCGCGGGCCAGCGACGCGGTGCGGGCAACCGGGCTGCCGCAGATCGCGGTGCTGCGCGATCCGACCACTGGGGGCGGCTGGGCGACCCTGGGCGCGGGGGCGGACGTGACGCTGGCGCTGCACGGCGCGCAGGTGGGCTTCGCAGGCTCGCGGGTGCGTCCGCACGGCGATGCCTATGCCTACTCCGCTGAGAGCCAGCTCGAGACCGGCCATGTTGACCAACTCCTCGAACCGGAGCAGTTGCCGCACGCGCTGAGCCGGTGGCTGACCCTGCTCACCTCGGGCACCCCGGAGCCTGCTGACGTTCCCGATGCACTCGGCGCCCATACCGATCTGCCGGAGAGCGGATGGGATGCGGTGCAGCGCGCCCGCCGCTGCGAGCGTCCGCGTGCGCAGCTGTACCTGGACGCGTACTTCGACTGGCGGGAGGACATCAGCGGCGACCGGTGCGGCGACGTCGATCCCGGCGTGCTGTGCGGGTTCGGACTCCGTGACGGCAGAACGATCGCCTATGCCGCGCAATGCGGCACGGCGACGCACCCTGCCGGATTCCGGACGGCAGCAAGGCTCGTGCGGCTGGCGGATCGGTTGGGCTTCCCGGTCCTCACCTTGGTGGACACGCCCGGTGCGGCGAATGACGCCGCGGCGGAACGCGCGGGCGTTGGTGCCGCGATCGCGGAGCTCTTCGGCGCCATCGCGGGAGCGCGGGTGCCGATCACCACACTGGTCATCGGTGAAGGTGGCTCCGGTGGCGCGCTCGCCTTCGCCGCCCCGGGCCGAACCTGGGCCACGACGGACAGCTACTTCTCCGTGACGGCACCAGAACCGGCCGCCGCCATTCTCAAACGCGATCCGGACCAGGTCCCAGCCACCGCCAATCAACTGCACCTCCGCCCACAGGACGTCGTCGACCTCGGCGTCGCGGAGGGCATCGTGCCCCGCCCTCGTGCGTGAATGTTGTTTGTCCGGCAACCATGAGCACGCACGAGGGGTCGTGAGTGCTGGCGGGTGCCAATGCAACAACATTCACGCACGAGGGGTCGCTAGAAGCTCGCGGCTACGCTCGGGTGCTGTGACCAACGAAGAAGACACCGAGTACCCGCAGCGCACGTTCGAACCGCCTCCAGGTGCGACCGAACTGCTGCTGATTCGCCACGGCCAGTCAGAGCCCGCACGGCCCAGCGCGCCGTTTCCGCTGGTCGACGGGCACAGCGATCCGGCATTGTCGCCGCTCGGCGAGCAACAGGCCGAGCACGTCGCAGGCAGGCTGTGCGTCGAACGATTCGACGCCATCTACGTGACCACGTTGCGTCGCACGGTGCAGACCGCCGCCCCGCTGACGCGGCGGACCGGACTCACCCCACTGATCGAACCGGACCTGCGCGAGGTTCACCTCGGCGAATGGGAGGGCGGACTGTTTCGCAAGATGGTCACCGACCTGCATCCGACCGCTATCCGCATGTGGACCGAGGAGCGCTGGGATGTGATCCCGGGCGCCGAACCTGCGGAATCCTTCGCGCGACGGGTGTCTGGTGCGATAGACAGGCTCGCGGCGGCGCACCAAGGTCAGCGACTCGCGGTGTTCACACACGGCGGGGTGATCGGGCAGGTGCTTGCGCTGGCCAGCAGGTCGAGGGCCTTCGCGTTCGCGGGCGCCGACAATGCGTCCATCTCCCACGTCGTGATCACACCGCAGCGCTGGATCGTGCGCAGGTTCAATGACACCGCGCATCTCGATCCCACGTTCAGCCTGGTGCCGACCCCGCTCACCTGACGTCGGCCGGACGGCCGGTCATGGTCCCGAGAACTTGACCGACCTCGGCGCAGGACCGAGCGGGCGGCCGCCGTAGTGGACCGTGCCGTCAGGGTTGGCGTAGGTCTGCCACGCGATGGTGTCCTGCTGATCGAGGCCGGGCTTGTGGTAGTCGCAGACGCCGGACGGGAACGTCTGTCGCAACCGCTCCCATTGCTCGTGGGAGAACAGCACCGGGTAGTAGTCGCTGCGGCGCAACGGCTTGAGCTGGCACTGGTTGGCGTCGGTGGTAATGGCCTCACCCGCCACCGTGCGCGGCGTGCCGTATCTCGTCTGCACCTCCTTGTGCTCGCACACGACGCCGGCACCGGGCAGCTCGACCCGCTCAACGCCGGGAATCTGCGAACAGCGGTCCCGCACATCGGCAGGCTTGTTGGCGACGAGCTTGTCCGCCGGCAGGGTGTCACTGTGATCAGCTTCGACCGCGGTCAGCCAGCGGTCCATGGCCAGCAACGCCTCCTTCATGTAGGCGGTGTCACCGATCAGCGGGGTGTGGCCGAACCAGATCACGTGGTTGTCGAAGCGACCGTGCTCCCGCTCGATACGGGCGCGCACCGTCCACGCGCGGTAGGCATCGTGTGCCGCGCCGGGGTCGGGCCCGCGCAGGTCGATGATGGCCACCTGATCGAGGTTGTTGGCTTCATTGATCGCGCCGCTGCGGTAGGCGTTGGCCAACGCCGGTCGATCCGCAACCGCCCGCTCGGCGATCGGCTGGATGTCTATGTCCAGCCCGCCGATCTCGGCGTTGAGGTCGACGAACTGCGCAGGGGTGATCCGCCCGCCGGTCAGCAGGTCGAGTCCGTACTGGACACCGACGTTGCCCAGTGCGATCCCGGCGAATCCCCGGCCGATCTCCTGCTCCTGCGGCGACCAGACGCCCTCCGCGCGCGGGCCGAGCACGTTGATCATGTAGTCGGGCACCCCACAGCGCACGCCGCCCGGATTGTCCTCCGGGTGGTAGCGCTGCTGATCGGTCACTCCGGGACAAGGATGCACCGGATCGAACGCGTAGAAATAACCCTCCACGCTGGCGATGGCGTTGACCGGGCTGACATGGCCGAGCACGGCTGCCCAGTCCCGCTCGGTCCACAGCACACCTGGCGCCCATTTCGACGGATCCAGGAAGTAGGAGTTCACCAGCTTGTAGTCGGCGACCTGGGCGGCCGATGACCAGCTGTCCGGGAACGAGCAGGTGGTCAGCAAACCCTGGTAGATGCCGGGGTAGGCGTTGGCGACCTGATGCTGGGTGAGCGAACCGCCCGAGCAGCCGGTGCCGATGGTGTAGCGCAGGTCGCCGTAGGTCTCGATCAAGTGCTCCTTGGCCATCACCATCGACTCGGCCTGGGTGACGATGTTGCAGTTGTGCCCGTTGTTGTTCAGCGCGGTGGACATGGTGGCGAAACCCCTGCCGAGCGCCGTCGGCACGCTGTCCATACCCGCCAGTTCATCGACGGGCCCGATCGGCGCCTGGCCGGCCAGGTTGCTCACACTCACCCCGTCGGCGAGCACGTCCGGTGCTTCTCCCGCCCGATACGCCACGCCGCAACCGCCGCCGTGCGTCATCAACAGCTTGTGGTTCCACTGCTCTTGGGGCAGCCACCGATCCCACTCCTGGCCGGGCTGATACAGCAGCGCGATCTTGTACTGATCGCGGTCGGCGTAACCGGTCTCGACCCGCACGATGAACGGCACGGTCACGCCCTCATCGGTGGTGGTCACGGCGACGTCGGACGGTGGGTTGTCCGGGTCGTACGGTTGGAATCCGTTAGCCAGCGGATTTGTCGGCTTGTACACGAGCTCGTGGCTTGGTGGCTGATTGCACTGCTCGTCGATCGCACCCGGCTGGCATACCCATGGCTGCACCTGAGGGCCGGAGAACACCGGGCCACCGTTCGGGTGGTTGGTGATGATCAACCGGGCGCCGCGCCCGTCGGGCACCCTGGCGGTCAGCAGGTTCTCGCCCACCGTGAGGCCGTCGACCAGGCCGTCGACCCGTCCGTTGGGCCGCAGCGCGAAGACGTCGGTAATCTCCCGGTCGCCCAGCCACACCCGCACCTCCGATGGCCGGACACCGTCCGGCAGTCGCACGCCGACCAGGGCGTTGCCGGCGGAGATGAGGTCGGCCCGGTTGGACAACGTCACCAACTCGACCAGTCCTGTCTCGGCGCCCGGTGCCCGGGCAGCGGCTCCCGCACCGGCTGCCGGCAACAGGGCCAGCAGGCAGACCCCGGCCAGCAGCGCGGCGGCCAGGGACCGCACGCGCCGACGCCCGCCGAGCGACAGGGGAAGGTGAATCCTCAGCATGATGCTCCTTTGACCCAGCGGTCCGTCACGACACCCGGCTCCCGCGCCGCCGGGCCCAGAGTGCGTAGCCG
>JBOHER010000151.1:0-6671 GCA_050701115.1 Haloechinothrix sp.
ACGGGATGATATCGCAGGTCAGGATGGTCGGCGGCCGGTGCTGGACTCTTACGCGCGGTTGTCGCGGGTGCCGGAGACCGGTGAGCTGGAGAAGATCGACACGCAGTTGGCGGACAACCGCAAGGTGTGCAGGCGCCGCGAGACCTCGTCCGTGCGGCGCACCGGATCGCGGCGCAATCGTTCGACATGACGCGCGAACGCGGCGGAGGTCGTCACATCGAGGCCATCGAAGTCCGGGTATCCGCCCTCGGCTTGGTACTCCGCGACCGCCGCCTGGTAGGACTCGTGCACCCGTGTTGTCGGGCGTACCAACACGGGCATCGCGTTACCCTACGCTCTTCGTGTCGAAGCTTGCGACGTCATGCGAACTCATCCCGACCTGCCAAACGGTAACGATCGTCGCTGCTTTCACCATGCAGGTCGGCCTCAGCGGGGTAGGCACTGACGCCGCAGATACGATGACGGTCTGTTAGCCCCATTATGTTTGGGGGGAGTTTGGTCGCAAGGAGCACGCCTGTGTCTGCATCGAGCCGAGCCGTCGCCGCGCGAGTCGTCGTCCCGGCTGGCACCACGTGCGGCGAGGCTGTCACCGCAGCCAAGGTTCCCAAGGCCGGGCCGAGTGCCGTAGTGGTCGTTCGCGCGCCTGATGGGTCGTTGAAGGATCTTGACTGGGTTCCGGAGACCGAGGTTGAGGTCGAGCCGGTGCCGATGTCGAGCCCCGAGGGGCTGGACGTGCTGCGCCATTCAACGGCTCACGTGCTCGCGCAGGCAGTACAAGACCTCTACCCCGATGCGAAGCTGGGAATCGGTCCGCCGATCGAGAATGGCTTCTACTACGACTTCGATGTCGCGTCGCCTTTTCAGCCGGAGGATCTCAAACGCATCGAAGAACGGATGCGGGAGATCATCAAGGCCGGGCAGGCGTTCCGGCGCCGGGCCTACGGCTCCTTGGACGCGGCGAGGGCCGAGTTGGCGAGCGAGCCGTACAAGCTGGAGCTGATCGATCTCAAGGGAGACGTTGATCCCGGCGAAGTGATGGAGGTCGGCGCTGGCGAGCTGACCGCCTACGACAACGTGGACCCGCGCAGCGGCGAGGTGTGCTGGGCGGATCTGTGCCGGGGACCGCACCTCCCATCCACGAAGTTGATCAGCGCGTTCAAGCTCACCCGCAACGCGGCGGCCTACTGGCGGGGTGATGAGAAGAACAAGCAGCTCCAGCGGATCTACGGCACCGCATGGCCCACCCGGGACGCGCTGAAGGACTACCTGCGGCGACTGGAAGAGGCGGCCAAGCGCGATCACCGCAAGCTGGGCGAGGAGTTGGAGCTGTTCACGTTCAGCAACGAGGTCGGCAAGGGCCTGCCGCTGTGGATGCCGAACGGCGCGGCCATCCAGGAGGAGTTGGAGGGCTGGGCTCGCGAGACCGAGCGACGGCTGGGCTATCGGCGGGTGTCAACCCCGCACATCACCAAGGACGCCCTGTACTACCTGTCCGGGCACCTGCCCTACTACGCCGAGGATCTGTACTCGCCGATCGACATCGAGGACGAGAAGTACTACCTCAAGCCGATGAACTGCCCGCACCATCACATGATCTACCGGGCACGGCCGCGCAGTTACCGCGAGCTGCCGTTCAAGATCGCCGAGTACGGCACGGTCTACCGGTACGAGCGCAGCGGCCAGCTCTACGGGATCATGCGGGCGCGCGGGTTCACCCAAAACGACGCCCACATCTACTGTACGGTGGATCAGGCCAAGGACCAGTTCCTCGAGGTCATGCGGATGCACGACGAGTACTACCGGGCGCTGGGCATCACCGACTTCTACATGGTCTTGGCGACGCGCGACCCGGCCAACACCGAGAAGTACCACGACGACGAGCGCATGTGGATCGACGCCGAGCGCATCACCCGCGAGGCGATGGAAGAGTCCAACATCCCCTACGAGGAAGATCCCGGCGGAGCGGCGCACTACGGCCCCAAGGTCGACTTCATGTTCAAGACCGTCACGGGCAAGCCGTATGCGTCCTCGACCAACCAGGTCGACCTGTACACACCGAGCCGGTTCGGACTGACCTACACCGACTCGGACGGCAGCGAGAAGCCGGTCGCGGTGATCCACCGGGCACCGCTGGGCTCGCACGAGCGGTTCATCGGGTTCCTCACCGAACACTTCGGTGGCGCGTTCCCGGTGTGGCTCGCGCCGGAGCAGATCCGGGTCATCCCGATCATGCCGGAGCTGACCGACTACGCGGTCAAGGTACGCGACGTGCTCTTTGATGCCGGTTTCCGCGTCGACGTCGATGCCAGCGACGCTCGGCTCAACGCCAAGATCCGCGCCGCGGTCACTCGCAAGATCCCGCTGATCGCGGTGGTGGGCAGGCGCGAGGCCGAGCAGCAGTCCGTGTCAGTGCGCGACCGCTCCGGCGAGGAGACGTCGATGACGGTGGACGCCTTCGTCAACCACGTCCGCGAGTTGGTGCGGAGTAAGAGCTTGGCAGGCGCGGGGCATTACCGCCCCGAAACGAGCCCCGCAGGTTGACGTCGGCTTGGGCGGCTCGAGTCACGCTTGGTTATCCGTATGGCCCCTTCGCGTGTCGCCCGAGCAGTCGCAGCAGGCGATCGGATGCCCCGTCGAGCACGTGTTCGGGCATGCGGTAATTCAGGAAGGGATAGAATCTTTGGCTGATGAACCGGCGGCCGTACGTGGTGGTCAGCAGATAGCGGACGCGGCTGGACACGTTCTGAGCACCACGGTGCCAGGTCTGGCTGTTCACCAGGTAGACGTCTCCGGCCGCCGCGTGCAGCGAGGTCGGCGTGACCTCGGTCGGCAGCCTGGGGAGATAGGCGGGTTGGCGGCCGGTCAGATGGCTGCGCTCGACGATCTGCGTCGGCCCGAACTCGTCCGCTTCGACGTCGCTGAGGGCGATCATGACGTTCAGGCTGTAGCACGGTAGCGGTTGGGCCGCCGCGGGCAGTTCGGGGAACTGGGCCAGGAACGGGAAGAACAGCTGGTCGTCGATGTGCCAGTTGACGATCCCGCGCCCGCGCGGTGTGCGTAGCGCGTTCTGAGCCACCATGTGGCAGTCGTCGCCCAGTATCCGCTCCACGATGGTGACGATCGGCTCCAGCACGAGCAGGTCCCGGAACGCGTTGTGGTACTCGAATAGCCGCATCAGGCTCACACCGCCGCGCAGCAAGTCCCGCTCGGAGTCCTCGTGGGTTGCGCGATCTTGGTACCGCCGCTCGATCAGCTCGCGTAGCGTGCAAGCGGCGGCGACGGGCAGGACGGACCGCAGCACCGCGAACCCGCGCTGGTGGAACTCGTCAACGAGGCCGTCGACTGTGGCTTCGTCCACCGGGTCAGCGGTAGTCCTCTTCCGGCACGTCGGGCGGCATGTGCTCGTTGCCGACCCAGATCCGCTTGCTGAACTCCTCGTACTGCTCGGTGTGCAGGATGAACGAGTGCCACACCATGTCCACCGGGCCAGAGGGAGCGTTGTGCTCGCCGGGGAAGATCATCGACAGCGCGACATACTGCCGGAACTCTTCGATCAGCGGGATGACGTGTTTGGCGAAGAAGTAGTCGCGGAACCCGACAGCCTTGTCATCGGGAACACCCTCGAAGTCGCCCTCGGCCGGGTTGAACACGAGCCACTGCTGCATGACCTGCGCCGCCCAATAGCGGCAGTGCTTGTCCCACTGGGAGAACCACAGCAGCAACGGCATCACTTGCTCGTTGTCGAACAGCCGACCATCCCGCAACAGCCGACGGGGGCTCAGCCCGAGCAGGAGGAACCCCAGGTCGTACTGCTCCAACATCTGCAGCCGCTTCCGCAGGTCGTCGTCCATGTCCGGCTTGGCGGCCAGACACTTGTCGACGATCGACCCCGGCTCGGCGACCAGCTCAATCCGCTCCATCCCGGTCAGGACTTCGCCGACACCGCGGGCGCGACGCTGTAGCAGTTCGAGCACGTCTGCTCGTCCGCCGGCCAGTGCTGCTCGTTCCGCGGGCCGAAGATCTCCTCCAACCGCGCCTTCGTGTCGTGGTAGATCGGCGCGTAGCCCTCGGCTGTGACCTCGTTGGACGGAACGTGCCCTCGCATCGTGTGCCTCCCTGGTTTCCCGGCTGTTGGTAGTCGTTAGAGATCAGCCTGTCCGGTGGAATAGCGCGAGACGATCTGATCACTCCCGAGAGTGAACCTATCACGCACGGTCACTGGCTCGGCACGGTTTCGATCACTCCACTCGCACGGAGCAGCGCCCTGGCGACCGGGGAGTGGTTGTGTCGTGTCGTCGGCCTCGGCCCGAGCCTGTTCACGTTCGATCAGCTCGGCGACGGAGACGAACGGCCGGTCGCTGCGCCTCTGGTCGTGGTAACCCTCGGCGTCGTTCGTGTTCACCCTTGCCCGGCCCATCGCGGTCACCTGGTCCCGCAGGAGCCATAGATCGCGCCTGGATCTTTTCGTCGATCGCGCGAGCGCCAGCATGGCCACGGCCAGCACACCTAGCCCGATCAGCGTCGGTATGCACATCACGCGCCGCCATGGCCGGACCGCACGCCGATCCGCTCAGTGTCGCAGTCGCAGCGCCTGGAGGGCGGCGGCTCGGTGGAATCCGGCCACGGTCAGTTCGGCGCGCAACGCCACGCCGCTGGGGTAGGCGTCTGCGGTGAAGGCGATGCACCGGTTGAGCACGCACCCGATGAGCGCGGGAACCCACTCGGAGGGCACTGCGGCACCGTCGTGGTAGAACTCGTCGTCGCTGACCCCGCGCCGCACCGTTCCCTGTGCCACGCGCCGCAGCACCAGCAACTCCAGGTCTTGCCTAGATGTCACGGCGGCGTTCATGGCGCCGGTCGGCGTCGAAATCGTTGTCGACATTCTCGTCGTTCCCTTTCTGTGCTGAGGTGCCCGCACGGCCCGCCGCGACAGGACGGCCTGCGGCGGGTCGTGCGGGGTGCCAGAACGCGTCGCGCGGCGAGCGCGCTGGGGGTTGCGGCGCTCTGCTGGCGAACGCTGATCTGCGCTCCGGCGGCATCGCACACGGCGGCGGGCAGCGCTCCCGCACGCCCGGTCATCCGGGCCTGCCGTGTGGCGCTGGCGCCGTGTGCGGGGCAGGCGCCAGCATGGGTGGGAACCCAGTGGTCCGGGGCACCGTCGGCGGACGCCCCGAGCCACCGGGCAGCTTGATCAGGGATGAGATTCGGTTCATTGCGGGACCCCGTCCAACAGGTCGTTCTCGACCGCCTTCAGATCGGCCGCGATGGCTGCGAACTGCGCATCCCGCAGGCGATCCCGACAAGCAGCGATGAGCTGCCGCAACTGCCGAGGCGTCAGCTCCACCCACTCACCGGGCGGCACCCCGAGAGCGACCGTCCGATCGTTCCCGGCGTAGACCCGCACGACCCGGTCCCGACCGAAGGCGTCTTGGCAAGCAATGACGGCATCCGGCTGTTGCATGTGCTCCTACCTCCTCCAGATAGGATCACACACTAAACTGTAGTACTACGATATAGTATCGGCCAATTGGGTGAACCGCAGTAGCGGTAAGGTCTAGGCCATGGATCGGTCCCTCAGCCCGACGATGCGTCGCAAACGTCTCGGCGCCGAACTTCGGCGGCTCCGCAAGGAAGCCACCGTCTCACCCGAGCAAGCCGCCGAGGCGCTCGACTGCGCACCGTCGCGGATCGGGCACATCGAGACCGGCCGCAACAGCCTCCGCAAGCCAGATCTGACCGTGCTACTCGACCTGTACGACGTGTCGCAGGAAGTCCGCGAAGCGCTGGAGGAAACGCGCAGAGAAGGCGCGCGCCGCGGATGGTGGGCCACCTACCGGCTGCCGAAGTCCCTGCAGACCTATGTCGGGATGGAAGCCGACGCCGTGCGGCTCCGCACCGTCGCCGTCGAACTCATACCTGGGCTGTTGCAGACCAGGGCATACGCACGGCGCACCCACGAACTCGCCACGCACCTGACCTCGCCCGACGAGGTTGACCTGCTCGCCGAGGCACGCATGCGCCGACAACAGCGCCTGAACGAACCGGAGCCGCTGGCCGTCGACGCGGTGATCTCCGAAGCGGCCCTCCGGCGCACCTGCGGCGAGCCAGGCATCGCCGCTGACCAACTGCGGCATCTCGCCCGACTCGCCGACCTGCCCAACATCACGGTCCGCGTCGTCGGGCTGGACGATGGACTGCACCCGTGCATGGCGGGTTCGATCACGGTGCTGCACTTCGACGCCGACGTATCCCTACCCGTCGGGTACTACGAATACGCCATTGGCGGCCACCTGATCGACGATCAGAACGTGGTTTCCAAGCTGGACCAGCTCTGCGACATAATGGCGGAACGTGCGGCGAGCGAGGAAGCCAGCAGACAGCTGATCATCGAGTTGGCCGAGCAAGCGGAAGGGCAGTAAGGGTGCACGATCTCACCGGCACGCAGTGGCGTAAGAGCAGCTACAGCACCGGCGGCGGCGAATGCGTCGAGGTCGCCGACGCCCCTGACGGTGGCCGCTGGCTGCGCGACTCAAAGGACCGCTCCCACCCCGCTCACTACTTCACCGCCGCCGAGTGGGACGCCTTCATCCGCGGCGTCAAGGACGGCGAATTCGACTGACAGACAAGGAAGCCGCAGGTCACGAGTATATAACCAATTGCGGGTTCCCCTT
>JBOHER010000152.1:0-2666 GCA_050701115.1 Haloechinothrix sp.
TCGACAGGCAGCGCGGGAGGCGAAAGTGCAACTCCCACGCCGACGCCGAGCGCGATGGACGATGTCGTGAGGACAACCTGCCCCAGCAGGCCCTCACCGAACGCGGCTGACAAGTATCCATCGGTGCCTTCTAGATTCTCAAGTCGCGACGAAGATGAGTACATTCCACTGACGATCAAACCTGCTCCAACGCTAGGTCCACCGCCGTACTTATTCAGCTTGGTTCGGCGGGTGCGGGCGGCAGCTGGCCCTGGCACCCTGAAGTGGCCCCGGCGCAGCAAGGCGGATTCTAGCGATCGTCGCAACACGACGACCTGACGACGGAATGGTAGCGGCCGGTCAGCGAACGACGTCGCGGATGAGTTCGGGTGGCGGGGTCTCGGTCTGTCGGGCCCAGGTCAGGACGGTGGCGGCGAGGGCGAGCGCGGTGCCGTAGAGGACGTGCTGGCCACCTTGCGTGGTGATCAGCGTGTCGAGAGAGCTGAACGCTCGTCGTTTGCCTGCGAGGGCGAGGATGTCGGTGGCGGCGCGTTCCCCGCGCCAGTGCCCGGCCGGCAGCTGGGTCTGCTGGGCGAGCCCGGGCGGCGTGTGGCGATCGCTGCCGGAGAGACACTCGTCGAGCAGGGCGAGCCCGGCGCCGATGCAGCCGGCCACAGTTGCGCTGGTTCCGTCGGGGGATTCGGGTGGGACGGAGTCGAGGATGGCGGCGGCGAGGTGGGTGTCGTCGTCGGCGATGGCCTCGATGACCAGCCGCAGCGTGGTGATCGCGTACTCGCGGGCTTGGCCGACCGGGGTGAAGCGGGCCATGTTGAGCCGCTCGACCGCCCGGTTCATCGCCGCCCGCAGGGTCTCAATGTCGGGCACGTCGATGTTGTCGACGTCGATGCCTTCCTCGGCCAGCAGCGGCGCCAGCTCGCGCAGCATCTCGTTCGCGAGCCCCGACTTGTGCTCGACGCTGGGCATGCCCGGGAGCGGTTCTGGGGCGCGTCGTCGCATGTCCGGCACCGTCCCATCCTCGCGGGCCGGTTGGTTAGAAGTCCACCTCGCCGGCGGTTGGCGTGAGCAGCGACGCGAAGCGGTTCAACGCGAGCTGCAGCGCGGGCGAGGTGTCGGTGCCGGCGCTGCCCGGGAAGCGGTCCAGCGACGCGGCGAGCGTCTCGCTGTCCTGACTGCTGGTGAGCCAGTCGCGCAGGAACTCCAGCAGGTCGGCGAGTTCCGCCGCGTCGGCGAGGGCGAGGCGGACCTCGGTGGCTGCTGCGGGCTGGTCGGACATGGGGTTCAGGCTAGGACGCGCCCATCAGGGTGCCGGCTCCGACCGTGTCACGAACAGCTGGGCCGGTGTGTCCCAGCTCAGGGTTTTGCGTGGGCGAGCGTTGAGTTCGTCGGCGACCGTGGCCAGCCGATTGGCGTCGTGTCCCCGCAGGTCGCTGCCCTTGGGGAAGTACTGGCGCAGCAGCCCGTTGGTGTTCTCATTCGACGGGCGCTGCCACGGGCTGGCCTTCTCGCAGAAAAACACCGGCATGCCCAACGCGTCGGCGATCTCGGCGTGCAGGGCCAGCTCGCTGCCCTGATCCCAGGTCAGCGACCGGCGCCGCTCAGGCGGAAGCTGGGCGAAGGCGGCGATGAGCGCGTCACGGACCGCCTCGGCGGTGTGCCGCCCGGGCAGGTGCAGCAGGATTGTGAACCGCGAACACCGCTCGACCAGCGTGCCGATCGCCGAGCGGTTATGCGCGCCGGTGATCAGGTCGCCTTCCCAATGCCCATGCACGGACCGGTCGGCGGCCTCCGGGGGCCGCTGGTCGATCATCGTCATGTCCACCAGCTTGGTTGGGCGGCGCATGTCCGGGCACCGACGCGGCTTGCGGCGGCGCCGCCCGGTGCGCAGCGACTTGGGCGCTTCGCGGTGCAACCCACCCAGCTCGGGTCGGTAGACCGCCTGGTAGATCGTCTCCGGCACCATGTGCCGCTCGGGGTGGTCGGGAAACTCCTCCCGCAGCGCGTGGCATATCTGCTCCGGGCTCCACCGCCGCTTGAGCCGCTCGGCCACGAACTGCCGCAGCACTGCGTCATTGATCAACTTGCCCCGACCGGGACGAGCCCGGCGCTCCACGGCCAGTCGCTGCGCCGTGAACGGTCGGTACTGCCCGCGCTCCGGGTCCCGGTTGCGGCGCAACTCCCGGCTAACCGTCGATGGATTGCGGCCCAGCTCGTCGGCGATCGCACGCACCGACCGCCCAGCACGGTGCAGGTCGGCGATGCGCACCCGCTCGTCCTCGGACAGGTAGCGCGGCGAGATCTCCCGGCTCGGCCTGTTGACCACAGGCGGATAGTGCCGCTTCCGGCCGTCCCGAGTCGTGATTGTGCGCCCCAGCCGCCAGCGTGTCCCGGTCTTGCGCGCGATGCCCACGATCTGGCACGCCCGGCGATTACTCACCCCCTGGGCGATCAGCCGAGCGAACTGCTCACGCTTCTCCACCTGCGGCGCCACGCCACGTACACCGCGACCCATCGCAACTCCCGAACACCTCCGGTGTTGCGACGATCGCTAGAAACCGCCCTGCTACACCGGGGCCAGTTCTGGTTGACACAGCCACCCAGGCGTTGTAGTCGCGGCACGAGGTCGTCGTTGTAGCGGTCGAGGAGGGCGCGGCGGGTCTGGGTCTGAC
>JBOHER010000153.1:0-7398 GCA_050701115.1 Haloechinothrix sp.
CGGTTAGACGGAGACCTTGTCCTGCTTCTCGATCTCGCCGGAGCGGACCTTCGAAAGGAAACTGGCCAGCTCCCGCTTGACCACCGGCGCCAGCAGGTACAGGCCGATGATGTTGAACAGCGCGAGCAGGAACAGCACCGCATCGGTGAAGCCGATCACGCTGTCCAGGCTCAGCACCGAACCCACGATGATGAAGGCGCAGAAAACGAAGTGGTAGATGTGCTCGGTGACCCTGCTCTTGCCGAACAGGAACGTCCACGCCTTCTGGCCGTAGTAGGCCCAGGTGATCATCGTCGAGACGGCGAACAGCACGACCGCGACGGTGAGCACGTACGGGAACCACGGGAGCACCGTTTCGAAGGCACTGGACGTCACGGTCACGCCGTCCTCCGTCGTGCCGGACTCCGCGTAGGCGGCCTTGGCCTCGTTCCAGAACTGCGTATTGGCAATGACGATGGTCAACGCCGTCATGGTGCAGATGATCACCGTGTCGATGAACGGCTCGAGCAGGGCGACCAGGCCTTCGGTCGCGGGGTGGCGAGTCTTGACAGCGGAGTGCGCGATCGGGGCCGACCCGAGACCCGCCTCGTTGGAGAATGCCGCGCGCTGGAAGCCGACGATGAGCGCGCCGATCACACCACCGACGACGCCTTCGCCGGTGAACGCACCCGAGAAGATCTGGCCGATCGCGTCCGGTACCAGGTTGATGTTGAACACGATCACGATGAGGCACGCGGTGACGTAGATGATCGCCATCGACGGCACCAGCCTGCTGGTGACGTTGCCGATCGCCTTGATGCCGCCGATGATCACCGCGCCCACTACGAGGGCCAGGATGACGCCGAAGATCAGTGCCGAGCCGTCGCTGCCGAGCAGGCCGTCGTCGCCACCGGTGACATTACGGATCTGGGCGACGGTCTGGTTGGCCTGGAACATGTTCCCGCCACCAATGCCGAAGAACAGGATCATGATCGAGGCGAGCACGGCCAGCGTCGAACCGATGATCTTGCCCGGACTGCCCGGAAGCCGTTCCGCGATGCCCTTGCGCAGGTAGTGCATCGGGCCGCCGGACACGGTGCCATCGGGATGGTGTTCACGGTACTTCACGCCGAGCGTGCACTCGACGAACTTGGTGCACATGCCGAGCAGGCCGCACAGGATCATCCAGAAGGTGGCCCCGGCGCCACCGATGGTCACCGCGACGCCAACGCCGGCGATGTTACCGAGCCCGACGGTCCCGGAGACCGCCGAGGACAGCGCCTGGAAGTGATTGATCTCGCCTGGCTCGTCGTCCCTGGTGTACTTGCCTCGCACGACTTCGGTGGCCAGCTTGAAGCCGCGGAACTGGATGAAACCGAAGTAGATGCTGAAGATCAGGCCGGCGAGCACCAGCCAGGCGACGATCCACGGGAAGGTGATGCCGACGACGGTGACCTCGGCGAACACGAAGTTGCCGAGCGCGGTGGCGATCGGGTCGAACGCGTTGTTGATCGCTTCTTCGATGGTGGCGAGTGGGCCACTCTTTGCGCCGTCGGCTTCTTGAGCCAGGACGTGGGTTGAACTTTCCGATTGACTCGTGATCGACGAGTTAGTGCTGGTTAACGACATGGTGTGCTAGTTGACCCTAACAGTGTGCGAGAACACAAGACCCAATATTGAACTCATTGCGAACCTGCAGGCGTCACCGCTAACCCAGCGCACGCAGCCGATCGCGCTAAGCCAAAGTTGAGCGGAACAAGCTCAACTTTCCTGACGTTGTGCAAGATGACAGCCAATAGGACAGGCTGCTTGGAGAGAATCCCTAGGACCAAGGTAGAAGATGGACGCGTTCAACCCGACCACCAAGACCCAGCAGGCGATTTCATCGGCAGCGCAGGCGGCGACCGTCGCGGGCAACCCGGCCGTCGGCCCGGCGCACCTGCTCGGCGCCCTGCTGGCCCAGAGCGAAGGGCTGGCCGGGCCGCTGCTCACCGCGGTCGGCGCCGACCCCAAGCAGGTGCACGCCGAGCTCGACCCGATCACGCGCGCGCTGCCGACAGCGACCGGAGCGACGGTGTCCACGCCGCAGTTCGACGGTCAGGCGGTCAAGTCGCTGACCCGCGCCCAGCAGTTGGCTACCGAACTCGGTGACTCGTACGTGTCGACCGAGCACCTGCTGGTGGGGTTGGCGGAGGAAGGTGGCAAGGTCGCCGACCTCCTCAAGCGGCACAACGCGACCCCGGAGGCGCTGCGCGATGCGTTCACCAAGGTGCGCGGTTCGGCCAGGGTGACCAGTCCCGACCCGGAGGGCACCTACCAGGCGCTGGACAAGTACGGCGTCGACCTGACCCACCGGGCCCGTAAGGGTGAGTTGGATCCGGTGATCGGCCGGGATGCCGAGATCCGGCGCGTGGTGCAGGTGCTCTCCCGCCGAACCAAGAACAACCCGGTGCTCATCGGGGAGCCGGGCGTCGGCAAGACCGCGATAGTGGAGGGTCTCGCCCAGCGCATCGTCGCGGGCGACGTCCCGGAGTCGCTGCGTGGTAAGCGGGTCGTCGCACTAGACCTCGGTTCGATGGTCGCCGGGGCGAAGTACCGCGGTGAGTTCGAGGAGCGACTCAAGGCGGTGCTCAAGGAGATCACCGAGTCGGCAGGTCAGATCATCACCTTCATCGACGAACTGCACACCATCGTCGGGGCCGGAGCCACCGGCGAAGGCGCGATGGACGCGGGCAACATGATCAAGCCGATGCTGGCTCGTGGCGAGTTGCGCATGGTCGGTGCGACCACGTTGGACGAGTACCGGGGGCACATCGAGAAGGACGCCGCACTGGAACGTCGTTTCCAGCAGGTGCTCGTCGGTGAACCATCCACAGAGGACACCATCGGCATTCTGCGCGGGTTGAAGGAGCGCTACGAGGTGCACCACGGCGTGCGCATCACCGATGCCGCGTTGGTGGCGGCTGCCACGCTGTCCGACCGTTACATCACCGCCCGGTTCCTGCCGGACAAGGCGATCGACCTGGTGGACGAGGCGGCGTCCCGGCTGCGCATGGAGATCGACTCCCGGCCGGTCGAGATCGACGAGGTCGAGCGGGCGGTGCGCAGGATGGAGATCGAGGAGATGGCTCTGTCCAAAGAGGATGATCCAGGCTCCAGGGAGCGGCTGTCGACCCTGCGTGCCGAGTTGGCCGAGAAGCGTGAGCGGCTCTCCGGGTTGACCGCACGCTGGCAGAACGAGAAGGGCTCCATCGAGAAGATCCGCGACCTCAAGGAGCAACTCGAACAGCTGCGTGGCGAGTCGGAACGGGCTGAGCGGGACGGCGACCTCGGCCGGGCGGCAGAGCTGCGCTACGGCAAGATCCCCGCACTGGAGAAGGAACTCGAGGCCAGTACGGCTGCTACAGCGCCCGACCAGCAGGTCATGCTGAAGGAGGAAGTCGGCGCCGACGACGTGGCCGATGTGGTCAGCGCGTGGACCGGCATCCCAGCAGGCAGGCTCCTGGAAGGCGAGACCGGCAAGCTGCTGCGGATGGAAGGGGCGCTGGGCAACCGGGTGATCGGACAGGCGGAGGCGGTCACCACGGTCTCCGACGCGGTGCGCAGGGCGCGCGCCGGGGTCGCCGACCCGGACCGGCCGACCGGCTCGTTCCTGTTCCTCGGCCCGACCGGGGTCGGTAAGACCGAGCTGGCCAAGGCGCTGGCGGAGTTCCTGTTCGACGACGAGCGCGCCATGGTGCGCATCGACATGAGCGAGTATTCCGAGAAGCACTCGGTGGCCAGGCTGGTGGGTGCGCCGCCCGGCTACGTCGGCTACGACCAGGGCGGGCAGCTCACCGAGTCGGTGCGCAGGCGGCCGTACTCGGTCGTGCTGCTCGACGAGGTGGAGAAGGCGCACCCGGACGTGTTCGACGTCTTGCTGCAGGTACTCGACGACGGTCGGCTGACCGACGGGCAAGGCCGCACGGTGGACTTCCGCAACACGATCCTTGTGCTCACCTCCAACCTCGGTTCGCAGGCGATCGCCGACGCGAGCTTGGACGAGCGGCAGCGCAAGGATGCGGTGCTGGCGGTGGTGCAGCGGCACTTCAAGCCGGAGTTCCTCAACCGGCTGGACGACGTCGTGGTGTTCCACGCACTCGGCACCGAGCAGCTGACGTCCATTGTGGACATCCAGGTGGGGCGTCTGGCCAAGCGGCTCGCGCAGCGCAGGCTCACCCTGGACGTCACGCCCGCAGCCAAGGAATGGCTGGCCGTCGACGGCTTCGACCCGATCTACGGCGCGCGCCCGCTGCGCAGGCTGGTGCAGTCGGCGATCGGCGACGAGTTGGCCCGCAAGTTGCTGGCCGGGGACATCCGCGACGGTGACACCGTGCGGGTGGATCTGTCCGGGGCTGGGCTGGACGTCGGTGGCCTGAGCGTCACCCGGGTCGAGTGAGGGCAGCCTCGGGGAAACTCGGCGGCGACTTTCCGACACGGGCGCGGTCGACAACCCGACGATCACCTAGGACGCTGCCCAGGACGATAGGCTGATGGCCGTGGGTATTCCGGCGTGGATCTGGTTCGTCATCGCCGTCATCGCCTTGGTGGCGGGGCTGGCGTTGCTCGCCGTCGACCGTACGCGCGAAGGCTCGCGTAACCGCGAACGGCTGAGATGGGCCGACCTGAGGGGCTGGCAGTTCGCCGAGGACGACCCCCGGATGGTCAGCCACTGGACCGAAGGAGCCATGGGCTACTTCGGCGCGCAGGCCGCGGTGAATGTGGTTGCCGGTACCACGTTCACCAGTGAGGGCCGTCGGTCGGTGTACGTGTTCGACATCGAAGCCAACCGGCAGATCCCGGCCGCGGTGGTGGCCGTGCGCTGCAGCAAGCCCTACCCGGTGCTGCTCGAACTGTGGCTGGCCAGCGTGCCGTTCCAGCGCGCCGAGATGCCCGACCTGCTGGGCCCCGCCGGGCAGCGCTACGCCTTCACCGACAACATCGAGGTCGCCCGCTCGGCCATCACGCAGGACTTCGTTGACGCGTGCGACGCACTCGGCGGCGATGTCAGCGTGCTGTGGCTCGAACAGGATTGGGTGCTTGCCGCTGTCTCGCCGAACGCGGGGCCGTCCCGGCTGGAACGGCTGCTGCGGGACGTCGGGGAGATCGCCGACATCGTCGACCCTACTGAGGACGAGGACGGGGACGGCAGGCATTCCTGGCAGTCGCCGCCCGAGGGCGTACGGCACGTCGACTCGATGCACGAACGTCCCCACGGGGAGATCTAGGTGCCTACCGCGTTGATCACCGGCGCCACCGCGGGGATCGGTGCCGAATTCGCTCGCCAGCTGGCGGCTTCCGGGCATGACCTGATCATGGTCGCGCGCGCCGTGGACCGGCTGGAGGCGCTCGCCGCCGAGTTGTCGCAGCGGCACGGGGTGGTGGCCGACGTGCTGCCCGCCGACCTGTCCGACCCCGGGCAGCGTCGCACAGTGGAGCAGCGCCTCGAGCAGGCGCCGGTTGATCTGCTGGTCAACAACGCCGGCTTCGGCACCAGCGGGCGGTTTGCCGAGGTCGACGTCGAACGGCTGCAGGCCCAGCTGGACGTCAATGTGACCAGCGTGTTGCGGCTGACCAGGGCGGCGGTGCCGGGCATGGTCGCACGGGGTAGCGGCGCGGTGATCAATGTGTCGAGTGTGGCCGGCTTCTTCCCGGCCACCGGCGCGGCATACGGCGCGACGAAAGCGTGGGTGATCGCCTTCTCGGAGGGAATGGCGGTAACGCTTGCCGGGACCGGGGTGCGGGTGCTCGCGCTCTGCCCCGGTTTCACGCACACCGAGTTCCATGCGCGCTCCGGCGATGACACGGCGGGTATCCCCAAGGCACTATGGCTCAACGCCGACCGGGTGGTGCGCGACTGCCTTGCCGATCTGGCGAAGGGCAAGATCATCTCGGTGCCGGGCAAGCGGTGGAAGGCCATCGTCGGCATCGGCAAACTGATCCCTTCCCCATTGCGCCGTGCGGTCGCAGGCGGGATCGCCGCACGCCGCAACCGCACCTGATGGCGTCGCCCCTCGTGCGTGAAAGTTGTTGCTCTGACAACCCTCAGCACTCACGACACCTGGGGGCTGCACGCCTGCACCGTCGCGCTCGTGTGAGAAGCTTCTGAGCCGTGGTGAACGCATCTGCTCCCGCGGTCGATCCAACCGCGAAGACCGAGCTCGCGCGGCTGGTGACCGAGCTCGCCGTCGTGCACGGCACGGTCACGCTTGCCTCCGGCAACGAAGCCGACTACTACGTCGACCTGCGGCGGGCCACCCTGCACCACGCTGCCGCCCCGCTCATCGGCACGCTGTTGCGCCAGCTGACCGCCGACTGGAGCTACGTCGCGGTGGGCGGGCTGACCCTGGGTGCGGATCCGGTGGCCTGCGCGATGATGCACTCGGCTGCTGCGGACGGCATGGTGCTCGACGCGTTCGTCGTGCGCAAGGCGCTCAAGGAGCACGGCATGCAGCGCCGGATCGAAGGCATCGAGGTGTCCGGGCAGCGGGTGCTCGCCGTCGAGGACACGTCCACGACCGGGGCCAGCGTGCTGGCCGCCGTCGATGCGCTGGAGGAAGCGGGAGCGTCGGTGGTCGGTGTGGCCACCGTGGTCGACCGCGACACCGGGGCGCGCGAGGCGATCGAGGCGCGCGGGTTGCCCTACCGGTACCTGCTCGACCTGGACGACCTCGGCCTGTCGTGAGCGACGGCGAACTGCCCGGCCCCACCGAGTGGATCTCGGGCGGCGAGGTCGGCGTCGCCCCCTGGCCGGGCGCGTGGCCGGCCGACGAGCGCTACGACCCCGACCTGCTCGAGCACGGCGACCGGCGCAATGTGGTGGATGCGTACCGCTACTGGCGACGGGAAGCCATAGTGTCCGATGTGGACCGTCGACGTCATCCGTTCCATGTGGCGATCGAGAACTTCCAGCACGACCACAACATCGGAACCGTGGTGCGCACTGCCAACGCGTTCGCGGCCGCCGCCGTGCACATCGTCGGCAGGCGGCGATGGAACCGGCGTGGCGCGATGGTCACCGACCGCTACCAGCACCTGCACCACCATTCCGATGTCTCCGGTCTGGTCGCGTTCGCCGAGGGCAACGAGCTCACCGTGGTCGCGGTGGACAACACCCCTGGTGCACAGCGGCTGGAGACCGCCGAACTGCCCCGAGAATGCGTGCTGCTGTTCGGTCAGGAAGGCCCGGGCTTGTCGGCCAAAGCCCACGAGGCCGCCACTTTCTCGGTCGCCATCGCGCAGTTCGGGTCCACCCGCTCCATCAACGCAGGTGTCGCAGCAGGCATCGTGATGCACGCGTGGGTGCAGCAGCACGCCGACCTCACTCTGGCGTGGTAGCTCGTGAGTGAAAGTTGTTGCATGGGCGGCCCTGCGCACTCA
>JBOHER010000154.1:0-7492 GCA_050701115.1 Haloechinothrix sp.
CCCCTATGCACTGCCGGAATCGGACAGCTGGGGCCCTGCTGCGGACACGTCGTGGATCTGGTACTTACGGGCGGCATCGACAACCGTCGACTGCTCGACCTCGCCCCGCTTGGCAAGGGCGGCGAGAGTGGCCACCGTGATCGACTGGGCGTCGACCAGGAAGTGACGCCGGGCCGCCGGACGGGTGTCGGAGAAGCCGAACCCGTCAGTGCCCAGGGTGAGCATGTCGCCGGGCACCCACGGGCGGATCAGGTCCGGCACCGCGCGCATCCAGTCGGACACCGCCACCACGGGGCCTTCCGCCTTGGACAGCACTTCGGTCACGTAGGGCACCCGCGGATCGTCGGCGGGGTGCAGCAGGTTGTCCCGGTCGATCTCGACGGCCTCCCGGCGCAACGCCGACCACGACGTCGCCGACCACACGTCGGCTCGCACGCCCCATTCGGATGCGAGCATCTCCTGCGCCCGCAACGCGTCCGGCATGGTCACACCGGACACCAGGATATGCGCCCGCGGGCCGGCATCGCCCTTGGTCTCGGAGTACCTGTACAGGCCACGTAGCAGGCCTGGTACGTCAAGGTTCTCAGGCTCAGCAGGCTGCTGGTACGGCTCGTTGTAGATGGTCAGGTAGTACATGACGTTCTCGCCGTTGCCATCCGGCCCGCCCTCGCCGTACATCCGGCGCAAACCGTCCCGCACGATGTGGGCGATCTCGAACGACCAGGCCGCGTCGTAGGACACCACCGCGGGGTTGGTCGCCGCGAGCAGCAACGAGTGTCCGTCGGCGTGCTGCAGGCCTTCGCCGGTCAGGGTGGTGCGGCCTGCCGTCGCGCCGAGGATGAACCCACGGGTCATCTGGTCGGCAGCGGCGTAGAAGCCGTCGCCGGTGCGCTGGAACCCGAACATCGAGTAGAAGATGTAGATCGGGATCATCGGCTCACCGTGCGTGGCATACGAGGTGCCAACCGCGGTGAACGACGCCGTCGAGCCGGCCTCGTTGATGCCCTCGTGGAGCAGTTGACCTTGCTCGCTTTCCTTGTACGCCAACATCAACTGGGCATCCACGGAGGTGTAGGTCTGCCCCTGCGGGTTGTAGATCTTGGCGGTGGGGAACATCGAGTCGAGACCGAAGGTGCGGGCCTCGTCCGGGATGATCGGCACGACGCGTTTGCCGATCTCCGGATCCTTGGCCAGCTCACGAACCAGTCGGACGAACGCCATGGTGGTGGCGACTTCCTGCTTGCCCGAGCCCTTGCGGATGGCGTCGTAGACCTTGTCGCCGGGCAGCACCAGCGCCTTGGACTTCGCGCGCCGTTCCGGCAGGAAGCCGCCGAGGCTGCGGCGCCGCCCGACCAGGTACTCGATCTCCGGGGAGTTCGCGCCCGGGTGGTAGTACGGCGGCAGCTTGGGGTCGCGCTCGAGGTCCTCATCGCTGATCGGGATGCGCTGGGCGTCCCGGAACAGTTTGAGGTCGTCCAGCGTCAGCTTCTTCATCTGGTGCGTGGCGTTGCGGCCCTCGAAGGAGGCGCCAAGGCCGTATCCCTTGATGGTGTGCGCCAGGATCACCGTCGGCTGGGCGTGGTGCTCCAGCGCCGCCTTGTATGCGGCATAGACCTTCCGATAGTCGTGCCCGCCACGCTTGAGGTTCCAGATGTCGGCGTCGGAGAGATCCTTGACCAGAGCCTTGGCGCGCGGGTCACGCCCGAAGAAGTGCTCACGGACGTAGGCGCCGTCGTTGGCCTTGTAGGTCTGGAAATCACCATCGGGGGTGGTATTCATCAGGTTGATCAGGGCGCCGTCACGGTCGGCGTGCAAGAGGGCATCCCACTCGCGGCCCCAGATCACCTTGATCACGTTCCAGCCCGCGCCCCGGAAGTAGGCCTCCAGTTCCTGAATGATCTTGCCGTTGCCCCGGACCGGGCCGTCCAGCCGCTGCAGGTTGCAGTTGACCACAAAGGTCAGGTTGTCCAGGCCCTCGCCCGCTGCGACGTGGATCAGGCCGCGCGACTCGGGCTCGTCCATCTCACCGTCACCGAGGAACGCCCACACGTGCTGGTTGTCCGTGTTCTTGATGCCGCGCGCGTGCAGGTAGCGGTTCAACCGTGCCTGGTAGATCGCGTTCATCGGGCCGATGCCCATCGACACCGTGGGGAACTCCCAGAAGTCCGGCATCAGCCGTGGGTGCGGATACGACGGCAACCCGCCGCCTTCGCCCGCGTGCGAGTACTCCTGGCGGAACCCGTCGAGTTGCGCCTCGGTCAACCGGCCCTCGAGAAAGGCGCGGGCGTAGATGCCGGGGGAGGCGTGCCCTTGGATGAAGATCTGGTCGCCGCCGCCGGAGTGGTCCTTGCCGCGGAAGAAGTGGTTGAAGCCGACCTCGTAGAGCGCGGCGGATGAGGCGTAGGTGGATATGTGGCCGCCGACGCCGACGCCGGGCCGCTGCGCGCGGTGCACCATGATCGCCGCATTCCACCTGATGAACGCGCGGTAGCGCCGCTCGATCTCCTCGTCGCCAGGGAACCACGGCTCGTTCTCGGTGGGGATGGTGTTGACGTAGTCGGTCGCGGTCAGCGGTGGGACCCCGACGTTGCGCTCCCGCGCTCGCTCGAGAATGCGCAGCATGAGGTAGCGCGCACGCTGCTGGCCCCCTCTGGCCAGTGCCTCGTCGAAGGAGTCGAGCCACTCGGCGGTCTCTTCGGGGTCGATGTCGGGCAGGTGCGCGGCGAGCCCGTCGCGGATGACGCGAACGCGTGCGGGGGCCTGCTCGCGCGCTGCCGCCGCATCAGTGCCGCGGCCGGTCGAACTGTGCTGCTCGGGCAAGGGGTCTCCTAGCCTTGGTGTCCTTGTGATGGCTGTCATGTTCTCGCGCACATCATCGCCGAACCGGATATCGCGCGCGCGGATACTTGCCATCCTTGCCGCTCGGCGGCCATTCGTCATCGTTACTGGCGAGTACATCGAGAGTGAGGGATCTCTCGTGCCTGTTCTCGCTCTGCGCGTGATCGATTGCGAATGATGCGGCGCGCGCGCTTGCGTGCTCGGCCGCGCCAGTGTTCGCTAACCCCTAGCGATATTGATGAACTGCGGTGACCACGCTCGAGCGGGGCCTCACCGCACTGGCAGATGGAGGAGCAGCAGTCGTGGTCGCCGCGGGAGACGCCGGCAAGAACAGCGTCGCCGATGGGCTTGGCATTAAGCCGGACATGATGGTCCAGGAAATCGGCTGGGACGAGGATGTCGATGAAGACTTCCGCCGTGCCGTGGAGGAACGGATCGGCGGCGAACTCCTCGATGAGGACGCCGACGAGGTCATCGACGTGGTGCTGCTGTGGTGGCGGGACGGCGATGGCGACCTCGGCGACGCGCTCGTTGACGCCCGCGGGCCGCTGGATGAGAACGGCGTGATCTGGGTGCTCACGCCCAAGACCGGTCAGCCTGGACATGTAGAACCTGCTGAGATCGCCGAAGCGGTACCCACGGTCGGTCTGTCTCAGACCTCCAACGCGAGCCTCGGCCCCGCCTGGTCGGGTACTCGGTTGGTTCCGCCGCGCTCGAAGGCCAAGCGGTAGCCGGCGCGCTCACCGCTGTCGATAGGCTGGGTGGCAAGCTCGAAACCCCAATCGGAGAGGATGCGCGCATGGCGGTCGAGGTTGGCTCGCAGGCCCCTGACTTCACGCTCAACGATTACAACAGGCAGCAGGTCACCCTGTCGGAGTTCCGCGGTGACAAGCCGGTGCTGTTGGTGTTCTACCCGTTCGCCTTCAGCGGGATCTGCCAGGGCGAGCTGTGCCAGTTGCGCGACGAGTTCGCCGACTACGAGGGCAGCGGAGTGGAGGTCCTCGGCGTCTCGGTGGACACGCCGTTCTCGCTCAAGGCGTGGGCCGAGCAGCAGGGCTACCAGTTCCCGCTGCTGTCCGATTTCTGGCCGCACGGGGAGGTCGCCAAGGCCTACGGTGTGTTCAACGAGGGTGCGGGCCTGGCCACACGTGGCACGTTCCTGATCGACACCGAGGGCGTCGTCCGCTTCGCCGAGGTGAACGAGCCCGGTCAGGCTCGCGACCAGGGGGCCTGGAAGAAGGCCGTCGCCGACCTGCCTCAGGGTTAGTGGGCCGTGGTGCGAGTGACCCGGAGTCTCAGCGGCACGGCATGATGTAATGCGGTGTTCCCCTGCGGGGAGCACCGATCGGGCGCATAGCTCAGTGGAAGAGCACCTGCCTTACAAGCAGGGGGTCGCTGGTTCGAACCCAGCTGTGCCCACCAGGGTTCCCGCGCATGTCCCCAATGTCGCATTGGGGACATCCAACGTCCCTAAGGCCACATCGGCGCCGCCCTGAGCACCCCGCGCCTCTGAGGTCAGCGCGAGCTCAGTGCTCGTCGTAGTGATCCTCGTGGGCCGCGTGGCGGTGCCCGTCGTGCGCATAATCGACGTGATCACCGTGGGGCACGGCAACGTGTCCGCAGCCCTCGCCGTGCGCGTGGTCGTGCCCGTCGTGCGCGGCGTGCTCGGTCCGCTCGCACTCGTCGAAATGGTCGTCGTGCGCGCGGTGCAGATGCCCGTCGTGCGCGTAGTCGACGTGCCCCTCGTGCGGCACGGCGACATGTCCGCAGCCTTCACCGTGAGCATGGTCATGGCCGGTGTGTTCTTGATGGGCAGTCGTCATTGAAACCTCCGCGAAAGACGCGACCGAACAGGGGAATGTGGTAGCGCATCGAGCGTAACAATAAATGCCTATATCTACATGAGTTGCGGTCGCGACCAGCGGAACGTGCTGCGGTAGGCGCTCGGTGACACGCCGAGCGCGGCGTGCAGGTGCTGGCGCAGCGACGCGCCCGTGCCGAACCCCACCTCCGCCGCGATCTGATCGACTGGCAGGTCGGACGCCTCCAGCAGTTGCTGGGCACGTTCGATGCGCTGCTGGGTCAGCCAGCGCAGCGGCGACAAGCCGGCCTCCTCCCGGAACCTGCGGGTGAAGGTCCGCACGCTCATCGACTCCTGCGCGGCAAGGTCGCGCAGCGTCAGCGCCCGGTCCAGATGCTGAAGTGCCCAGGCTCTTGCCTTGCCGGTGGAGGAAAACTGCGGCTCGGGTACCGGTCGCTGGATGAACTGTGCCTGTCCGCCGTCCCGATGCGGGGAGACGACCGTGCGGCGTGCGACGTCATTGGCCACCGCCGAACCATGGTCGCAACGGATCATGTGCAGACACAGATCGATGCCCGCCGCTTCCCCGGCCGAGGTGAGCACATCGCCGTCATCGGTGTAGAGCACGCCGGGGTCGAGGTCGACGTTGGGGTAGAGCGTCCGGAACTGATCCGACGATTTCCAGTGCGTCGTCGCGCGGCGGCCGTCGAGCAGTCCGGCGGCGGCCAGCACAAACGCGCCCGTGCAGATCGAGGCGATCCGGGTGCCTTGCCGTATACCGGCGAAGGCATCGGCGAGAGCGTCGCCGAGGTGGCCATGGTGGTCCGGCTGGTAGTCCTCTCGCGCGGCCGGGACGATCACGGTGTCGGCCACGCTGAGCGCCTCGGGCCCATGGTCGACGGTGATGGTGAAGTCGGCGTCCGTCCTGACCTCGCCGGGCACAAGCGTGCAGGTCACCACCTCGTACAGCGGCACTTCGTCCGCTGATGAAGCCTGTCCGAACAGCTGATGCACGATGCCCAGCTCCATCGGTAGCAGACCATGGCGGACGAGGACGGCCACCCGGTGGCGGCCGGACTGAGTGAACGCGGCTGCCATGGCTCGATTCTTTCACATCTTGGCTATCAGGCCACTCGTCGGATCGAGGCCGATCCCGCAGGATCGGGTCCGTGAGAAAAACCAGGAACACCGCAATCGCGGGTCGCGCACCTCGGGTGCACCGCGCCTGGTGGGTCGTTGCAATCGCAGGCCTGGCCATCATCAGCGCAGGCGCCTTCAGCACCATGCCGGGGCTGCTGGTGGGTCCGCTTCACCACGAGTTCGACTGGTCACGCGGGTCCATCGGCTTCGCTGTCTGGGTGAACATGGCTGCAGGCGGACTGGTCGCACCGTTCGCCGCGGCCATGATGGACCGGTTCGGCATCCGCCGGGTCGCCGCCGGTGCCCTGACGATCATCGCCGGTGGTGCCGCGCTGACCGCCGTCATGAACCAATCCTGGCAGCTCACCCTGTACTGGGGTGTCCTCATCGGGCTGGGCTGTGGGCTTGTTGACGAAGAGCCCTTCGCTGCGACCGTGGCCAACCGCTGGTTCAGCGAGCGACGCGGCCTTGTCACCGGCATCCTGACCGCGGCGAGTGTGCTCGGGCAATTCGCCTTGCTGCCGATGTTCTCCGCGATCATCGACCGTTCTGAGTGGCGCGCGGCCGTAGTAACAGTGGCATTGGTGGCCCTAGCGCCTCGACGAACGGGATCATGTGGGTGCACTTCGCGCCCGCCGCACACGACATGGCATGCCGGTCACGGTGGCGGCGCTGCTGGCCATGATCGGGATCTTCAACGTCGCAGGCACGATCGCCTCGGGCTGGCTCACCGACCGCTATGACCCCCGGCGGCTGCTCGCCGGCTACTACGCGCTGCGCGGAATTTCCCTGCTGCTGCTGCCGCCGATGCTGCTGGCACCGGCGGTCAGTGTGTCGCTGATCTCCTTCGTTGTGCTCTTCGGACTGCTCGACGTGGCCACCGTGCCGCCGACCATCGCACTGTGCCGCGAACTCTACGGTGCGGACAGCGCGATCGTGTTCGGCTGGGTGCTCACCGCGCATCAGGTGGGTGCCGGGCTGGTGGCGTTCCTCGGTGGTGTGACCCGGGACGCCGCCGGGTCCTACGACCTGGTGTGGATCGCCTCCGGTGCGCTCTGCGCGATCGCCGTGCTGTTGCTGCTGGGGCGCTCAGGTGCTCTGCGCGCTACGGGCGGCCAATCTGCGCCAGCACGGTGCTGCAGCGTGGCCTCGTGAGTGGCCTGCACGCCGCACTAGTTGCCGAACTCGTTGTCCGCGGTGTTGAGTAGCCAGCCGCCGAATCGGGTGCCGTTGGGCGCCATCATCGGCACCGTCATGGTGCCGCCCGACTGCCGCAGGAACCCGAGACCCCACGGGCTGGTCACCAGGATCTCCGTGCGCTGATCGCTGTCGTAGTTGGCCACCGACCCGAGCCGGTTGTCGGCGGTGTTGAGTAGCCAGCCGCCGAACCTGGTGCCGTTGGGCTGCATCATCGATGCCGTCAGCGTGCCGCCGGACAGCTTGAGGATGCCGATGCCCCACGGGCTGGTGACGAGGATTTCGGCGCGGCCGTCGCCGTCGAAGTCGCCGACGGGTCCGAAGTGGTTGTCGGCGGTGTTGAGTAGCCAGCCGCCGAACCTGGTGCCGTTGGGCGCCATCATCAGCGGGGTCAGGCTGCCGCCCGACTGCTTGAGGATGCCGATGCCCCACGGGCTGGTGACGAGGATTTCGGCGCGGCCGTCGCCGTCGAAGTCGCCGACGGGTCCGAAGTGGTTGTCGGCGGTGTTGAGTAGC
>JBOHER010000155.1:0-32127 GCA_050701115.1 Haloechinothrix sp.
CCTTCACCGTCCGAACCACAGCATCGACACTACTTGGTCAACCTTGGTTGGTCAACGTTAGTTCAGGATGCATCGAGATCGCGTTTGAGGACCTCGCTGCGCGGTGAACGCGCTACGAGGCCCACCCCGCGAGCACCTCGTCCACCCCGATCGGGTCCCGCATCGGCTCCGGCAGCCGCGCCGGGGTGCGGGAGAACCGCGGGGCCGGGCCGGACTGCGCAACGCCGTCGCTGTAGACGACGGTCCCCCGCTCGGAGATGTGCGGGTGGTGCGGCGCCTCCTCCCAGCACAGCACCGGCGTGGTGCAGGCGTCCAACTGCTCGAAGATCGCCGCCCACTCGTCGCGGGTCCTGGACGCGAAGGCCTTCTCGAAGGCCTCGGTCAGCACTGGGAAGCTCTTCGGGTCCCGCTGTGGCGGCAGGTCCTCGGCGGACAGTTCGAGGCCACGCAGCAGGTCGGCGTAGAACTGTCCGGCCCGATACCGAGCCGCTCGGCCACCCCCGGTCGGTAGCCCTCAAGCAGGACGTCGGCATGCTCGACGAGGGCCTTGAGCGTCGCGAGCCCTTCCTCGGTCTTGAGGTTGGCGTTGACCCGGCGGCGCCCCGGAGCATCATTCGCGTCGGGCCATCCCAGCTGGGTGCCGCTGGGACGGTCGATGCGGACCACGTCAGCTCCGAGGTCGGCCAGGATCATGGCTGCGTGCGGACGGGGACCGACTGCACCCAGCTCGATCACCCGCAGCCCTTCGAGCGGGCCGCCGTTCTCCAGTGGGCTCATCGACTCTGTCCCTTCGACGAGCCACCAACTGGGCGGCGATCACGTTGCGCTGGATCTCGTTGGTGCCCTCGCCGAGGATCATCAGCGGGGCGTCGCGGAAGTACCGCTCGACGTCGTACTCCTTGGAGAAGCCGTAGCCGCCGTGCACGCGCATGGCGTCGATCGCGATCTCCATGGCGGTATCGGAAGCGAACAACTTCGCCATGCCCGCTTCGTCCGCGCGCAGCCCCTCGTCCTTCACGCGGGCAAGGAACCGAGTTGACGGAGCTTATTCCAGTCAGGAATAGGCTCCGTCGGATGTCTGCTGAGCAGGCCTTTCGCGATGCGGGTCGTTCTCAGTCGGTGCTCTTGGGGTGCCCAACCCCCGCGTGCTTCAGCCACACGATGTGCTTCCCCTCGTCGAGCAAGTACCACACGCGGGCACCCGAAGTGACCTCGATCTGCCACATCGGTAGTTCACGGCCAGCGTGCGTGCCGGTAGACAGATCGCCCCTGAGTTGGTGGTGCCGCGTAGTGGGCTTACCGGGACCGGGGCCGGGGTTGGTGCGCATCGTCGCCCAGGCCTCATTGGTTCTTCCCGGGGCGGCATTCCCGAGTTCTTCCCAACCTTTGACGGCCTCGGTGGTGGAGTACCGGACGTCCCACTCGCTCCCGGACGGTGGCGGCGCTACGCGCTCGTTGCACTTTGGGCTCACACCGTGGCCGCCGACTCTGGTACAGCGCCCAGGTCCTCCCCGTCCGAGGTCAGGATGGACAGCAGCTCAGGATCAGCATGAACTTCGGCGGTGTGCCGCCAGGCCGCGATGACCTGGGCGGCCGGCGCAGGGTTGTCGAGGGCATCGGCGCCTTCCAGCGCGTCCACCAGCTCCACGACAAACGTGCGAACATCTTCCTTGGGCAGGAACCGTACCCATGGGAAAACCTTGGGCACGACGTCAGTAACGAGCGTGCGGACACGATCGTCGTGCTGCATCAGGGCCAAAAGCAACTTGGTTGCTGCCGAGGAGACCTCGGTGACCTGCGCTGCGCGGCTTGCCGTAGTGAGGACCAGATCTTCCTCGTTTACGCCACGGCGATGCACCCGCAGAGAACGGCTCCGCGAGCTCTCGAGCTTGCGGACGGTGTCCTTGGGCCTGTTAGACAGGTCCGAGAAGTTAACCTCTGGTGCAGTCATACTTTAAAAGTAGTTGCAAACTATCTCGGCGCAAGCGTTGAACTACTGCGGCTGTCCGCCAACCCCGTTGTCGCCGCTGCCGCCTGGGGCTACATCTGCGAGCTCGTCGAGCCGCCCGCCGGGGACAGCGGCGATGAACGTGCCTCGGGGCCGCCCAACTGGAGCACGCCGAGCTGGAAGACCAACTGGACACCAAGGGCCGCGAGCTGTTGCGCCAACTGCTGCAGGACCATCTCGACCTGCGCGCCCAGCGGGAGACTCGTTGCACGGCTGGGTAACGCTGTTCGTCGTCGGCACCTCGCTGTTGCTCGGGGTCGCACCCTGCGGAAATGCAATGGGTCTGCTTCAAACCCTATTGACGTACAGGGCATCGGCCCCTACCCTCCGAGAATGGCTCCAGCACAGACCCAAATGGCTTCCTCCGGGGTGCGGTCGATGACTGCACCGCTGCGCCGGGTGCTCCTTCGCCGGCCATCAGTCACCGGGGACTTTCACGCCGCTGACTGGCGGCGACCGAGTCCCGATGCACTGGTCAGCCAGCACGACCAGTTCGCTGAGCTGCTGACCGACCTCGGCTGTCAGGTGCTCCTGGCCGAGGCACTCGACGGGCTCGTCGACGCCTGCTATACCCGCGACCCCGGGATCGTCACCGGTCGCGGCGCGATCCTGTTCCAGATGGCCAAACCCGCACGCAAACCGGAGCCAGAGGCCCTCGGCGAGGCCATGGAGAGCGCCGGGGTCCCGGTGATCGCCCGCCTCGACGCGGCGGCATGCGCGGACGGCGGCGACTTCGTCTGGCTGGACGAGGACACGCTGCTGGTCGGCCGGTCGTATCGCACGAACGCGGCGGCGGTGCGGCAGTTGCGAGCCATCCTCGCCGAGGAGGATGTGCGCGTTATACCGGTCGACCTGCCGCACGACCGAGGGCCCCACCACGTGCTGCACCTGATGTCGTTCCTCTCCCCACTGGCGGATGACCTCGCCGCGGTCTACCAGCCGCTCGCACCGGTGTCGCTGCTGGAAGCTCTCGACGACTGGGGCATCACGGTCGTGCCCATCGACCACGACGAGTACCTGACGATGGCCTGCAACATCCTGCCCGTCCGCCCACGGGTTCTCGTCATGGTCGACGGCAACGCTCGCACCAGGGCAGCGCTCGAGGCCCAGGGTTGCGAGGTCCACGTGTACGACGGAAGCGATATCTCGATCAAGGGCGACGGGGGTCCCACCTGCCTCACCCAACCTCTGTGGAGGGCACCATGAGCGCGCTCACGCGCATAACGGCCGGTCTCGCGCTTTTCGCGCTTGTCGCCTGCGGAGGAGCCACGGGCACCGGCGGACCGGCCGAGCGGTCCGATCGGGACACTGCCTCCGCCGCCACCACGACAGCCGACATCGAACTGGCGAAGCTGCTTCCCGAGGAGATCGCCTCCCGGGGCACCCTGACGCTCGCGACCGACGCGCAGTACCCGCCCAACGAGTTCGTCGCAGAGGACGGTAAGACCCTCATCGGCTGGGACATCGAACTCGGCGAGGCGGTCGCGGCCAAGCTCGGCCTCGAACCGGAGTGGACCAACATCCGCTTCGACGGCATCATCCCCGGCCTGGAGGCCGGCAAGTACGACCTCGGCATCGCATCGTTCTCGGTCACCGAGGACCGTTTGAAGAGCGTCGACTTCGTCAGCTACTTCACCGCGCCGGGGACGGGCCTGCTGGTCAAGAAGGGCAACCCGGCCGGCCTGGGCTTCGGTGACGACAAGCTGTGCGGCACCCGCCTGGCGGCGGCAAAGGGCACCATCCAGGTGGATTTGATCAAGCAGTACTCCACGGACTGCATCAGCAAGGGCAAGCCGGGCGTGGTCGACGGCGGGCAGGCCTTCGCCGCACAGAACGACGCGGTCCTGGCGGTGCAGAGCAACCGCACCGACGCCATGCTCGCCGACGCACCGGTGGCCGCCTACCTCGCCAAGGAGACCGGCGGATCCCTGGAGGTGGCGGAATACGACGACGAGCGGGCGACCTACGGCATCGCGATGACGAAGAATCGGGGCACACTCGACGAGGCCGTCCAGCGCGCGGTCATGGCGCTGATCGCGGACGGCACCTATCGGAAGATCCTCGACAAGTGGGGGCAGGGCGACGGCGCGATCACCGAACCGGTCGTCAACGGAACCTCGTGATGACCGCCGCCACCACGACCGAGGAGCGGTCGGCGGCGGTCCTCACGACGGTGCCCGCCCGGCACGCCGGCCGTTGGCTCGCCGCCCTGATCATCGTGGTGCTCGGCGTGCTGTTCGCGCACTCGGTGATCACCAATCCCCACTTTCGCTGGGATGTCGTCGGAGAGTATCTCACCTCCGAACAGATCCTGATCGGCCTGCGCAACACGCTTCAGCTGACCGTGCTCGCAATGGTGATCGGCGTGGTGCTCGGCGTGGTGCTCGCGGTGATGCGGCTGTCCGCCAACCCCGTTGTCGCCGCTGCCGCCTGGGGCTACATCTGGTTCTTCCGCGGCACGCCGCTGCTGGTCCAGCTGATCTTCTGGTTCAACATCAGCGCGCTCTACCCGTCGATCGCGCTCGGACCGATGGAACTGGACGCCAACCGGCTCATCACACCCTTCCTCGCGGCGATTCTGGGGCTCGGGCTCAACGAGGCGGCCTACATGGCCGAGATCGTGCGCGGCGGACTCCTGTCAGTGGACCGGGGCCAGACCGAGGCCGCGAAGTCGCTCGGCATGACGCCGCTACGGACGTTGCGCCGCATCGTGCTGCCCCAGGCGATGCGGGTGATCATTCCGCCGACGGGCAACCAGACCATCAACATGCTCAAGACCACGTCGTTGGTGAGCGTGCTGGCCTACACCGAACTGCTCTACGCCGCCCAGCTCATCTATGCCCGCACCTACGAAACGATCCCGCTGCTCATCGTCGTCAGCATCTGGTACGTCATGGTCACCTCGATACTCACCGCGGGCCAGTACTACATGGAGCGGCACTTCGGTCGCGGCTCCACCCATGAGCTCCCCCGCACCCCGCTGCAACGACTTCGTCGATCCCTGACTGGGAGGCCACGGTGAACACCATGGTGCTGGCCGAAGGGGTCGCCAAGCGCTTCGGCCGTCTCGAGGTCCTGCGCGGCATCGGTCTCGAAGTCCGCGGCGGTGAGGTGATGTGCATCATCGGGCCGTCGGGATCCGGAAAATCCACGTTCCTGCGTTGTATCAATCATCTGGAGAAACTCGACGCCGGCCGGATCTGGGTGAACGGGAAGCTGGTGGGGTACCGCCAGGTCGGCGACAAGCTGCATGAGCTGGGCGAGGCGGAGGCCGCCGCACAGCGTCGCGGCATCGGCATGGTGTTCCAGCGTTTCAACCTCTTCCCGCACATGACCGCCGTGGACAACGTCATGGAAGCACCGGTGCAGGTCAAGCACGAACGGCGCGCTCAAGCACGGGAACGCGCGCACGAACTGCTCACCAGGGTGGGTCTCGCGGACAAGGCCGACGTCTATCCCGCCCGGTTGTCCGGGGGGCAACAACAGCGGGTCGCCATCGCCCGGGCGCTCGCGATGCGGCCGGCGCTGATGCTGTTCGACGAACCCACATCGGCCCTCGATCCCGAACTCGTCGGGGAGGTGCTCGACGTCATGCGCGACCTGGCCCGCGATGGCATGACGATGATCGTGGTCACCCACGAGATGGGTTTCGCCCGTGAAGTCGGGGACTCCCTGGTGTTCATGGACGGCGGAACAGTCGTCGAAACCGGTCCCCCGCGCGAGGTCCTCGCCAACCCCCAGCACGAGCGGACGAAGGCGTTCCTGTCCAAGGTCTTCTAGAGTGCTCCTCACCATGACCAACGTGCTCGGCCCGCGGCTGTCCTCCGTTGAGGCGGTGGCCGACGTGCTCCGCCGCCGTATCGCACTGGGCGGGTTCCCGCCCGGCTCCCGGCTGCCTACCGAGCGGGAGCTCGCCGCCATGCTCGGGGTCGGCCGCAACACCGTGCGCGAGGCGATCCGCACCCTTGGCGACGAAGGACTGGTCAGCACGACGCGGGGCCGCACCGGCGGCAGCCGGGTCACCGCGCCGAGCCCGCCTGCCGGCCGGGCGGATGTCGCGGCGAAGTTCTCCGCGCAACTGCGCGACTACATGGAATACCGGATGGCAGTTGAGCCCGAAGCCGCCCGCCTGGCCGCCCAACGGGCAAGTGTGGCGCAGCGACGCAGGCTGACCGAGCTTCTGGACGAGCCGGTGACCGACGTAGCCACCTACCACCGGATCGACACGGAGTTCCACCTGCAGCTCGCGCACGCCTCGGGCAACCCCGTGCTGGCCGACGCGGTCACCCGCGCACGCGAGGAGATGTTCATCCACGGCAACGCCCTGTGGCTGCTGTCGGACTGGGCCACGGTGTACTCGGCAGAGCAATCCGTGAACGAGGTCTTCCGCGCCGAGCACCGGGTGATCGCCCGTGCGGTGGCCGATGGCGACGCCGCGGCAGCCGAACGCGCCATGCGGGCCCATCTCACCGAAGCAGGCGAGCAGTTCGAGCGCCTGCTGTCCCGACTCGCCGGGCAGTAGCGGCCGGATGATGACGTTGCCGGGCGAACCCGGCGGCAGCGCTCGACGCCGCGCATCGCCGGACATGACCGGCTCGTCTCGGTCGGGTCTTCTCGGCAGCCGCGGGTGTCAGCTCGGCCGGTAGGCCTCGGCCCGGTGAGCCACGCGCACGATGAGCACGGTGTGGGTGGGCTCGTCTATGCGGATGAGCACACGGTAGTCGCCGCGTCGGGCACTGCGGCACTCGGCGAGATGCCCCGTGAGGGGCTTGCTGACCCGGTTGGGGTTGTCGGCGACCGCAGTGGTGATGAACTCGATGATCGCGGCCGCGACCTTGGCTGGTAGTCGGTGCAGACCCCGCCGGGCCTCGCTGGCAACCGAGATCCGGTACAGCTCCGTCACCGCGGCGGCAGCCCGAACTCGCCGCGAAGATCCTCACCGCTCGTGGTCTCGCCGGCGGCGTACTCGCGCTCGGCGTCGTCCAGTGACGCATCTACTCCGCGCTTGGACAGCCAGTACAACGTCTCGTGCAGGGACTCGAGGTCGTCGGCGGACATGAGCACCGCGGCCGGCCGGCCGTGGCGGGTAATGGTGATGATCTCGTGGGTGGCCTCGGCTTCGTCCACCAGGCCGGAGAGCTTGTCCTTGGCCTCGCTGAGCGGTAGCGTCCTCATGCCCCTAGAGTAGCCGATAAAGTAGCCTGTGACTAGTCCAAAAGTTAGCCGATATCTCGGTCGGGTTTGGCACCCTGCACCGCCGAGCCGGGGCGGAAGCGACCGTCGCCGTCGACCTGCCCGCCCGCGCCTTCGCGACAAAGTCTTTCAAAGGGTGAAAACCGCGCTTCTTGTCTGTCCCGCTGTCCCGGATCGTCGTCGGCCGAAGCACCAGTCCCCCGCACCGGAGGCCCCCATGGCACAGGCGCCAGCACGATCCGTTTCCCCTTCGATGGCCAGGATCGCGGGCACATGTTTTATCGGTACCGCGATCGAGTGGTACGACTTCTTCATCTACGGCTTGGCGGCCGCGATGGTCTTCGGGCCGCTGTTCTTTCCTGAGTTCTCGCCGGTCGCCGGGACGCTCGCGGCGTTCGGCACGTTCGCGGTCGGCTTCTTGGCCAGGCCCCTCGGTGGCATTGTCATGGGTCATTTCGGCGACCGGATCGGGCGGAAGTCGATGCTGATCGCCTCCCTGCTGATCATGGGAGTGGCGACGCTGTGCATAGGGTTGCTGCCTACCTACGCGGTGGCCGGGGTGTGGGCGCCGATCCTGCTGGTCGTTCTCCGTTTCGTGCAGGGCATCGGGGTCGGCGGCGAGTGGGGTGGGGCCGTGCTCGTCTCGGTCGAGCACGCGCCGAAGAACAGACGTGGTTTCTACGGCAGCTTCCCGCAGAGTGTGCCTGCGGGAATCATCTTGGCCAACCTCGTTTTCCTCGGCCTGACAGCGGTCTTGTCCAACGATCAGTTCCTCGCCTGGGGCTGGCGAGTACCGTTCCTGTTCAGTGCCGTGCTCGTCGCCATTGGCCTGTACGTCCGGCTGCGGCTGACCGAGAGCCCGATCTTCGCCGAGACCAAGCTGGCCGAGCCGGAATCGCGGATGCCGGTCATCGAACTCCTCCGTGACCACTGGCGCCGGGCGCGGCCTGTTCGCCAGGACGATCCTGGATGAACCGATCGTGTTCTAACGCTCGCAGGCCGGCAAGGTGGTCGCGCTCGCCGATCGGTGTGTGCACCGTCGCTTCCCACTCTCGGAGAGCCGCCTGGAGGGCGACACGATCGTTTGCGGTTATCACGGCTTCACCTACGACAATGGCGGCAGCTGCGTATTCGTGCCGGGACAGAAACGGATTCCGCGGACCGCGCGGGTGCCGTCCTACCCGGTGGTGGAGCAGGACTCCCTCGTCTGGGTGTGGATCGGTGACGCCGACAAGGCCGATGTGGACCTGATCCCGAGGGCGACGTGGCTCGCCGATCCCGCCTACACCACGGTGTGCGGCATGGAACCGCTGGCGGCGCGCTACGAGCTGCTCGTGGACAATCTGCTCGACCTGTCGCACGAGACTTACCTGCACGGCGGCTACATCGGCACACCGGAGGTCGCCGACACCCCGATCATCACCGAGGTGGACGAGGACAAGCGGATCATCTACGTCAGCAGGCACATGGACGACGCGGCATGCCCGCCGTTCTACGCCAAGTCCACCGGCATCGACGGACGCATCACCCGCTGGCAGGACATCGAATACCACCCGCCCTGCCTGTATCTGCTGCACAGCCGGATCGCCCCGGCCGGGGTGCTGCCTGGGCCGTCACCGCGCTCAACATCCTGGAAAAGGTCATCCAAGGCGAGCCGGAGGGGTACCAGGAGCTCTCGATCAACATCGACGCCGGTGGCCTTGCGGCGCGGCGTTTCCTCAAGCAGATGGCCCAATCCGGCCAAGCCACCGGACGAGTCCGGGTGCCGTCATGAGCCAAGGCTTCGCCATGTTGCACGGAGACACCGTGTACCGCATCTACTGGAAGCTGGGCACCGATGTCCTGATCGGCGTGTGCCACTGCTGGGCGGAGCACGAGTCGGACGACCCCGTCGAGTTGTGGGACTGGTTGCTCGCCCACCCCGAGGGACATCGGTCGCCCCGAGACGACGGGGAGGCGCTGTCGCCGACCAGCAGACAACCGGTCGGTTCAAGCAGCTACTGAGGGAGAGGAAACGATGACCGCGATGACTGTGTCGCGCACCGAGGTGGAACTCGATGCGGTGCGGGAGCGCAAGGAGGTGGTTGCTGCGCCATGCCGACGGTGAGCGGCTGCCCGCGTGGGAGCCGGGAGCGCACATCGATCTCGTGCTGCGACCCGACCTGGTGCGGCAGTACTCGCTGTGCGGGGACCCAGCGGACCGGTGTGTCCTCCGGGTCGCGGTGCTCCGCGAGCCAGACGGCAGAGGAGGTTCACAGTACGTGCACGAGCGGCTCGTCGACGGCGACAGGGTGCGGATCCGCGGCCCGCGCAACCATTTCGGGCTGACGTGGGCGAAACGGTACGTATTCATCGCGGGGGGCATCGGGATTACGCCGATCGGGCCGATGGTGGCGGAAGCCGAAGCACGCGGTGCGGATTGGCGGCTGGTCTACGGTGGCCGGACGCGGGGGTCGATGGCGTTCGCCGATGAGCTGTGCGCTCACTACGGCTCTCGGGTCAGCGTGCGGCCTCAGAATGAGACGGGCTTGCTCGACCTGGACGAGTTGCTCGCCATTCCTCAGTCGCAGACGGCTGTGTACTGCTGTGGTCCCGAGCTATTGCTGGCCGCGGTGGAGCAGCGCTGCGCACACTGGCCCGAGGGCGCGCTGCACGTGGAACGGTTCGCGCCCAAAGCTGACGCGGACTGGGGACCACGGGGTGCTTTCGAGGTCGAGCTGGCCCAGTCCGGCAAGGCCCTTCAGGTGCCGAGGGACCGTTCGATCCTGGAGGTCGTCGAGGATGCGGGGGTGCCGGTGTTGTCGTCCTGTCAGGAGGGAACGTGCGGCACACCGTGCTCGGCGGCGCAGTCGACCACCGAGACTCGGTGCTCACCGATGCGGAGCGGGCGGCAGGCGACACCATGATGATCTGCGTATCGCGCGCCTGCGGCCCCCGGCTCGTCCTCGATCTCTGATCGTTCGCGCACCGGTCCATCACCACGGGCAAGATGGAGGTCATGCCCAGCGGGATTGGAGATGGGCAGGCCATGCCGACGGAAGGCGGACGGGGAAACAGCCGTTCGGTCACCAGCAAGGTGCTCGCCTTGCTGGACGCGTTCAGCCCCACCGCGCCTGAAGTGACCCTCAGCGAGTTGGCCCGCCGGGCCGGCGTGTCGCTGCCCACCGCCCACCGTCGTGCCGCGGAACTCCTCGAGTGGGGCGCCCTGGAACGTGACGCCGACGGTCGCTACCGGATCGGGCTGCGGCTGTGGGAGGTCGCCTCGCTCGCCCCGCGCAGCCTCGGCTTGAGGGAAGCTGCCATGCCGTTCCTCGAGGACCTCTACGAAGTGAGCCACGAGAACGTCCAGCTCGCGGTGCGTGAGGGCTTGGAGGTCGTTTTCGTCGAGCGCATCGCGGGCAGACACGCAGTTCCGGTGCTGACCAGGGTTGGTGGCCGCTTTGCCTTACACGCCACGGGTGTCGGCCTGGTGTTGCTCGCGCACGCCCCGGCCGACGTGCAGGATGAGGCCGTCAGCGCACCACTACACGCCTACACCGAAAAGACGGTCACCGATCCGAGACAACCACGGGAAATCCTCGCCGGTGTCCGTAAGGCCGGCTACGCGGTTAGCGACGGCCAGGTCACCACCGACGCGTTGTCGGTGGCCGCACCCATCCAGGCCACGGACGGTACGGTTGTCGCCGCAGTTTCCCTGGTCGTCCGGGCGGAAGGGGCGCAGGTAACGGCCCTGGCGCAGCTCGTCCAAACCGCCGCCCGCGGCATCTCCCGGTCGTTGGCAGCGCCGGCAGGCGGTCGGTGTTCCCCCGCGAGTTTCGCGGTTCGTGGCCGTACAGCGTTGAGCCTCGGTCTCACCGAACACCACCGCATCGACAGAAGAGCGAACGGTGAGCACGGTGTAGCGGTCGGTTCGCGCGGGCTCAGGTCAGCCAGCTTCAGTTTGCCCAGACTTTTAGCTACACTGGGTCCATGACCGTAATCCCGCTGGGCGAGGCTCGCAACGAGTTGTCGAAGTACGTGGCCGAGGTCGAGCGTACCCATGACCGGGTAACGATCACCCGGCACGGTCACCCGGCGGCCGTGCTGGTCTCCCCTGACGACCTGGCCGGACTGGAAGAAACCCTCGATATGCTGCGGACACCCGGCGCGGTAGAGGCCATCCGCGAAGGCCAGGCCGACGCAGCTGCTGGCCGCTACGTCGGCCTTGAGGACATCAAGGACGAGTTCGACACCGAGTGAACGTGCCCCATCGGGTTCGGGTCACCGCCCGAGCACGACGTGACATGCGCAAGCTGCCGGAGAAGGTCGCCGCCGCATGCATCGAGTTCATCGCCGGTCCGCTCGCCGACAACCCCCGGCGACTTGGCAAACCGTTGCGCGGAGAACTGGCGGGACTCCACTCGGCTCGGCGCGGTGAGTATCGCGTTATCTACGAGATCGATGACGACCCGCCCATCGTAGTAATCGTCTACGTCGACTGGCGCGGCGATGTGTACCGCTGAGGGCCGCACGGTCGCGAGAGCCGGGTGAACACCGCCCCGGCACGCCGGCACCGAATACTGCGTCATCTGGCGGCCATAGGCCTATCGCACGGCGTAGGCGTCGTAAGGCGCTACGTCCGCTCGCCAGAAGGGCACCTATCGCGGGCGATGCCACTGCAAGTCGTGTCTTCGAAGCCTTCAAGTCGCCGTCCACCGTGCCGCGGTGATCAGGATGATCCGCCGAAGACCCTGCCCCGTCGGGCCGAGGGTGTGCACCGGACCGAGCTCCACGTGAACATGGGCGATCTTGCGCAGGGTCAGCGGTGGGATGGCCATGGCTAGGCTCCCGCGTAGTGGCGGTAGACGGTCAACCCGTAGTTGACGCTCATCGAGATGTCGCCGATCCCCAGCAGTTCGTTTAACAACGGGATGATCAAGGCGAGGGTGAGGTAGCCGTGGGCGATCGGTCCGCCGAACGGTCCGGCCGTGGCCTTCTCCACGTCGACATGGAGCCACTGGTGGTCGTCGGTCGCGTCGGCGAAGGTGTGCACCCGATCCTGGGTGATCTCCATCCAGTCGGTATGGCCGAGGTCGGCGCCGGACAGCGCCCTGAGTTCGTCGACACCGTTCGCGGTGATGGTCATGTAGGGCTCTCCTGTTCTGGTCACGACTTGCCGTAGCGTGCGCGAATCGTTTTCGTGAGGATCTTTCCGGTGGCGTTACGGGGAAGTGCGTCCACCAAGACCACCGTCTTCGGGACTTTGTATTTCGCGAGCCTTTCCCGCAGGAAGTCGAGCAGTTCCGGCTCGTCGGCGCTCGCGCCGGGCTTGAGCGCGACGAGTGCCCGGCCGACCTCGCCCCACTTCTCGTCGGGGACACCGATCACGGCGCACTCGGCGACGGCCGGATGGTCGTAGAGCACCGACTCCACTTCGGCGGGGTAGATGTTCTCCCCGCCCGAGATGATCACCTCCTTGATACGGTCCACAATGGACACATAACGGCCCTCATCGGTCACGCCGACGGCCCCGGAGTGGAACCAGCCGTCCGCATCAACGACACTCGCGGTGTCCTCCGCGCGTCCCCAGTAGCCACGCATCACATTCGGGCCGGAGACGGTGATCTCGCCCTTCTCGCCGTCGCCGACCTCATGCCCGTCGGTGTCGACCACCCGCACGTCAGTGAAGAAGTGCGGCACGCCCGCCGTGCCTGCCTTGGCGCTGCTCATGTCCCTGGCCAGATACAACGCGCCGGGTGCGGCTTCGGTCATGCCGTATCCCTGGCTGAACGCGAGGCCACGTTCCAGGTAGTTGCGGATCGTGGCGCTCGGCACCGGTGCGCCGCCACAGTCATGATCACGCACGGGTCGTCCAGATCGATCGGTTCGTCGATCTGCCCGACGCATGGCGCAGCCAGCGGCACGATCTCCGGTCGAAACTGATCTGGGCCGGGTTCGGACCGCTGCAGAATGGGCTGTGGATCGCTCCCGGCGAGGTCGACGTACCACCCGTCATCGACGATCTCGACCTCGACAGCTATCTCAAGGTGTTCACCGCCCGAGCGGCTAAGCCAACCGAATCCGAGCAGTTGGCACACGCCGCATTCGATATCGCCGAGATCGCCTCCCGATACGAGGACTTCCTGCAGCGCTGGGACCGTGAGGACCCGCTCGCCGAGCTACCCGACGACCTCGCAAGGCAGCTCGTCCTGCACACCGACTGGTTACGATTGGTGCGATCCGATCCCCACCTGCCCGCCGAGCATCTACCGCAGGACTGGCCCGCGATTCGCGCCGAGGAACTCTTTCACACTTCGGCATCCGCGTACGACAAGCGGGCACGGGCGATCGCGACATCGGTGCTGGAGACCATCCCGGTCGTTGACCTTCACTGACCAAGGTGCGTTCTGCGTGGTGTCGGATCCTCCGTCGCGCAGGAGCCTGATCCGGCCAGTTCTCGATCGGCTCGGCCGGATCGACCTGAAGATACAAGCGACTGACGTCGGACGAGCGCAAGCTGTGCAGCGCGAATCCGTTGTGGTGAAAGGCATAAATCAGCTCACCGGAGGGAACCACTCAGCCACCGAGTGCGAAGACCTGACCGTCGGCGGCGACGGTCACCCGACCCGAGTAGTTCTCCCGCACCCACGAAGACCATTGCTCGTCGGTGGCTACGCCGGCAAGGTGGGACAGCACCACGTGGTCGACACCCGCCTTCGTTGCCACGGTGCCCACTTCCTGCGGCGTGGTGTGACTCTCGGCGAGATGGTTGATGAACACCGGGTCGAAGTCCCGTTGACGGTAGTACTCGAGGTTCACCGCCTCGTGCACCAGCAGGTCGGCGCCCTGCGCCAGCCGCACCACGTTCGCGTGCTCGGCGGTATCGCCGGAGAGGGCGAGCACCCCGTACTCGGTTTCGATGCGGTACCCGAACGCGGGGAAGATCGGCGGGTGATAGACCAGCGCGGCAAGAATGCGCACCGCGTCATCCTGGTAGACGACGAACGGATCCATTTCCGGCGCCAGGTCACCGCGGGCATGAGCACCGATACCCACCGGTAGTTCGATGTCGGAAACCTCCAGGAGTTCGTCGAGGGGCGGTCGGGCCTCATCGGTGATCCGGATGTTGATGTCGTAGGCATAGGCCTGGAGCATGTTCCGCACGGTGTCCTCCGTGCCGGGTGTCGGCGGCACGATCACCGGACGGTATCCATGGGGCAGTACCCGCGCCGATGCGGGACCGATGATGCGGTACGGATGCTGCGGCCCCGGCGTCTGCGGTCCCCAGTTCCACAGCACAAAGGCGGGCAGCTCGCCAATGTGGTCGGAGTGCAGGTGAGTGAGCAGCACCGCCTTGAGGTTGCGCGTGGGCAGCCCGCTGTCGACCACCGCCTTGGTGATCCCCAGTCCACAGTCGACGAGGTACATGTTCTGATCGACCACGATCCCGGTACCGATGCCCACCCGGCCATGCCGCAATGTCGGGCCTGCGCCGGTGCCGAGCGTGACGATCGCGGCTCCCCGGCCTTCCGGAAGCGAGCCCGAGGTGGCCGCGCTAGCTCGCAGTGGTGCGGCTCCGCCCAGGACGAGCCCACCAGTGGCGAGCGAGCCCGCGAGCAGCGTGCGGCGGCTGACGCCGGCTGAGGCGGTGGGAAAGGTGTCTGGCTCGAGCATGGGATCTCCTGTCTTGTTCGCCTGCGCTACCGGCGTGCCTTGTTGAGCCAGACGTGCAGGAACCGTTCGATGTTCTCCAGCGTCGGCCGCTCGCCGTGTGGCCCCGGCAGCTCGCTGTCGCGGCATCGGTGCGTCCGAGATGTCTCGGCTTCGTGCGTGTCCGGCGACACGATGCCGCTGTCGTGCCCCGCTTCCGGTACGGAGTAGAAGACCGCATCGGTACAGGAAGCGTGCAGCGCGTCGTAGAGCAGCTCGCTCTGGTGGTGCGGGACAAGCAGGTCAGCCTGGCCGTGCGCGATCAACATCGGTGGTGTCTCGCTGTCCACGTAGGTGATCGGATTCGCCCGGCGCCCGGCCGCGATGCAGTCTTGGATCGCGCAGTCCACCAGCAAAGATTCAGGCGAGGCCGGGTCGTTGTGACAGTCGTCCAAACCGAATCGCTCGTTGAAACCAGCACAGTCGATCATGTGCTCGTCCATCTGCAGAAAATCGGTCGGCCCGTACAGATCCACCACCGCCTGCACCGAGCTGGGCACTCCGGTGATGCCGACATTCCCCTCCAGCTGCGGATCGTTGCCGGTGACGCCGGCCATGGTGGCCGCCCATCCACCTGATGAGGTGCCCAAGATGGCGATCCGGTCGGGGTCGATGCGGTAGTCGGAGGAGTTCGCGCGCAGCCACCGGATAGCGGCCTTGATGTCGTGCACCTGCGCCGGGAACGGAGCGTTCAGGCTCGACCGGATCGAGACCCCGGCGACCACGTATCCGGCGTCGGTGAAGAACGGCGCCAGCTCCGCCGCATAGTCCTTGCCGTTCTCGCGCAGCCACGCGCTGCCCCCGGTGACGATGAGCAGGGGATGCGGAGCCTTGCCAGGGGTTTGCGGAACATAGAGATCGAGGAGGTGGCCCGCGCTGTCGGCGGGTTCCGCTTCTGCGTAGGGAATGTCTGCGATAACCGGCGCATCGGCCGGGGCAGGAGAGGCCTGCGCCTGGACGAGCCCGGTCGGCAATCCCAGCAGCGCGATGGCGACGAGAGCCAGTGCGCGCCCGGCAGATCTGCGCATGAACGACTCCTCGATGAGACGCTGACCGTGCTGCCGAGATCGACCACGAAAGCTCCTGTGGCGTCGATCACGACCCGACTAGCGCCACCGTTGCACGGGCCTGGGCCGAAGCCAACGGCTCGCTTCCACTGGCCAGAAAGCAGGCCGGACAGGCCGGCTGCCGGCCGCGTGATCGCTCTGCCGCCGCGCCGTTCCCTACGGCATCAGGCCGTCGATGTCGGGGTCGTGCTCGAGCAGCCCGTCGGTCACCATGAGCTCGCCGAGCCGCGCGACCTGCTCGCGACGCAGATCGGTGCCGAACTCCTCGATGCCCACCCGCTTGACGAGCTCGGGAGGAAGATCGATGACCTCGGACACGGCCGCGCGCACCTTGCACGGGTTCGCGTCGGCGTAGGTGACGGTCTCTTCGACAGCGGCCGTGAAGTCCGCGACGAGGTCCGGGCGGATTCGGCGAGCTCACCGGAGGTGAAGATCAGTTGCGTCGGATGACCCCACACCGAGTCCTCGCTCGGATAGGTGGCATCCGGCAATTGGAGGGAACTTGGCTGAGGTACTGGTTTCCACTCAGATGGACATCGATCTCTTTCACTGACCAGAAACGGGCCAGTGCGCACATGACCGCGCGATCTCAGACCCGGGGGACGGGGCCGGACAACAGCGACCGATATTCCGCTGGATGGAAAGGACTTGTTGACCAGTGCTGTGAAGCTGCTTACGTTCCGATCACAGCTAACGTTCGATCCCGGACATCGGAGCTCTCGATGAAGCGATCCCTCAGGGCTGGCGCCGCAGGCGCAGCGCTCTTGCTGCTGGCCGCGTGCGGTTCCAACGGCGCGGGAAACCAGAATGGCGACGGAACGGATGCGGTCACGGTGGGCGTCATCCCCATTGTCGACGTCGCGCCGATCTACCTGGGCGATGAACAGGGATTCTTCGCCGACCGCGGCATCGAGTTGACCCTGGAGAGCGGTCAGGGCGGCGCGGCCATCGTGCCCGGAGTGGTGAGTGGGCAGTTCCAGTTCGGGTTTTCCAATGTGACCTCATTGCTGCTGGCACAGTCCAAGGGTCTCCCGCTGAAGGTGGTCACCGCGGGCAACAGCACCACCGGCGATGTCGACAAGGACTTCGGCGCGGTTGTCGTGCCCGAAGGCAGTGACATCGATGATGCCGCCGGACTGGCAGGCAAGACCGTCGCGGTGAACACGCTGAACAACATCGGCAACACCACCATCCGCGAGGTCGTCGAGCAGGCCGGCGGAGATCCGTCCGGAATCAAGTTCGTCGAGTTGGCCTTCCCGGACATGCCTGCTGCTGTGCAGGAGGGCCGGGTCGACGCCGCGTGGGTGGTCGAACCCTTCCTCACCATCGCCACCGGTCAGGGTGCGCGCCCCGTCGCGTCCAACTTCGCCGGGACGCACCCCCAGCTGATGGTCGCCGCCTACTTCACCTCGCAGCAGCTCATCGACTCCAATCCGGATCTCGTCAAGCGGTTCACCGAGGCGATGAACGAGTCGCTGCGCTACGCCCAGGACAACCCCGACGAGGCACGCCGCATCCTGAGCAGCTACACCCAGATCGACGACGCCACGGCGACGGCGCTCACGCTGCCGCACTGGCCTACCGAGATCAACGTGGACTCGGTGCAGCGGCTGGCCGACCTCGCGGTCGAGGACGGTCTGGTGACCGAGGAGCCCGACGTGCAGGGCCTGCTCCCGTAACAGCGGCAACGACACCCGGCCCGGCCACCGCCGCCCGATCCCCTCGGTGGCGTTGATCCCGCTCGCGGTGCTGCTCTTCGGCACCGGCCTGCGCTCCACCCTGATCCTCGTTGTCTACGCCAGTTTCTGGCAGGTGCAGGTTCTCTGGTCGGGGGGCCACCGGGGACGGTGACCCCCCGAATTGTCACGACGACTCGACGAGCACGGTGCTCACATCGAACGGCTCGGCGATGATGCCGTACTTCTCCATGAAGTCGGCCAGCTTCTGCAGCTGCGCACGGTCCGGGGTCACGTTCCATGCGGGGATCGCCACCTTTTCGACGACCTCGATCGGAACCTGCGTGTAGGTCGGGACGAGCTCGACGAGGCGCTCACGGTTGTCCTGGAGCTGGTCCACCGAGGCACCGAGCGCGCGTTGGAAGGCGTCGATCGCCTCTGAGTTCTCCTGCGCGAACTGGGTAGTGGTCACCCAGCCTGCGACGGGCATGTCGTCGACCGGACCGCTGAACAGCTCGAACAGGACGCGGTCACCGGCAGCGAGCGCACTGGCCTGGAAGGGCTCCACCTGCCAGATCGCATCCACGTCGCCGCGATCGAGGGCGGCCTGCATGTCGGGGTAGGGCAGCTCGATGTAGTTCACCGTCTCAATGTCGACGCCTGCGTCCTCCAGGACGGCGTTCACAGCGACAGTCCCGATGTTCTGCAGGTTGTTGACGGCGACGGTTTTGCCGCCGAGATCTGCCGGCTCCCGCAGCGGGGAGTCGCCGTTGACCATGATCGCGTGGTCCTCGGCGCCGACGTCGTTGCCTGCAGCGATCTTCAGCGGCAAGCCTTGCTGGGCGGCCAGGATGGCGGAGGTGTAGTTGGTGTAGGTGATGTCGAACTCACCGGCCATCAGGGAGGGGATCGCCTGGGCGCCACCGGCGGTCTGGACGAGTTCGACCTCAAGCCCTTCGTCCGCGAAAAGGCCTTCCTCCTGGGCGTTGACGGCGCTGGCCGTGTGCACGAGAGGGAAGTAGCCGACCTTGATGCTCGCCGTCCCTTCCTCACCGGAGGAGCCCGAGCCGAGAGCGGCTGAATCGGAGGCTCCCCCGCACGCCGCAAGGGCGGCCGCAGCGACGATCGCGACGGCGGCGACCGTCATGCTCGTGGTTGGTGCTGAGCGCATGGTTGGTTCCTTTCCTGAGACGGCGCACTCATCGGCGCCGTGGGCGTGGGAGTCGGCCGCTGCGGCTTGTAGGACTTGAGGTCGGCACCGGGGTCGGCGACCACGTCCGGGGTCAGGCCGTGCTCGCCGGCGAGCAGAGCGCGCGCAAGCACGTGATCGGCTGGACGGTTCACGGACTCCACGCCGAGCAGCCGTTCACCGGCGAAGCAGAAGACGGAGAAGTCGCCCTGATCCACGCTGCCGCGCACCACCGCTCGGTCGTGCCCGGCAACGAGGCCGGCGACCTGCAGCTTCCAGCCGTACTGGTGGGTCCAGAACCAGGGCACGGCGTCGTACGGCCGTGCGGAGCCGGTGAGGCGCTCGGCGACGCATCGGGCGTGGTCGACGGCGTTCTGCACCGCTTCGAGGCGCACAGGGGCCCCGGTGGTGAACGGCGATGGGAATGACGCGCAGTCGCCGATCGCGCTGATGTTGGGATCGGCCGTGAGCAGCGTCTCGTCGACGGCCACCCCATTCGCGCACTCGAGTCCGGCGGCCTCGGCGAGCTCCGTCCGCGGAGCGACCCCGACTCCGAGCACCAGCAGGTCGCAAGTCAGTGGCTCGCCCGTTGATGTAGTCACCGAGCGGACGTGCCCGCGGGAATCGTCGGTGGCACTGGCCAGGCCGGTCGAGAGCCGGACGTCGACTCCGCGCCGCCGGTGCTCGTCCAGCACCGCTGATGCCATGTGGGTCGAGACGACACGGGCCATCGCGCGGTCCAGGGCCTCGATCACGGTGACGCGCCTCCCGCGCTCGCGGGCGATCGCGGCCACCTCGAGTCCGATGAATCCGGCCCCGACCACGACGACGTGGCTGGCCTCGGCCAACGCCGCGCGTAGCCGGTCGGCGTCCTCCCAGGTCCGCAGCACATGGACACCGGCGAAGGTCGTCCCGGGGACATCGAGCCGACGCGGCTGGGCGCCGGTGGCGAGGACCAGATGCTCGTAGTAGAGCCGGGCGCCGTCGCTGAGCTGAACGGATCGCGCTGACCGGTCGATCGCCGCCACCGTGCGGTCGGTGAGTATCTCGATGCCCTTGGACTCCCAAAACGTCCTGGGTCGGAGAAGGAGGCTGTCCCCGCTCGTGTCCGCAGCCAGATAGGCCTTCGACAGCGGTGGACGCTCGTAGGGCAGGCTGGGCTCCTCCCCGACGAGCGTGATCGAGCCGTCGTAGCCCTTCTGGCGCAGGCTCATCGCGAGCTGGGCGGCCGCCTGCCCGGTGCCGGCCACGACCACACCGGAGGCCCGCTGAACCAGATCGCCGTCGCCGGTCACTCCTGAGCCTGCGGCAGGTGGACGCTCATGCCGTCGAGGTCCGCGGCAACGGGGAGCTGGCACGAGAGCCGGCTTGTGCTGCGCCGCTCGGAGGCGGTGCATTCCAGCAGTTCGTCCTCCACGGTCGTCATCGGTGGCAGCCGGTCGGCGTACTCCTCCGGGACGTAGACGTGGCAGGTCGCGCACATGGCGTTGCCGCCGCACTCGGCGACGATGCCGTCGATCCCGGCGCCGACAGCGCCGCGCATGACGCTCGTGCCGACAGCCACGTCAACGGCATCCTGGCGGCAGTCAACGGAGACATAGGTGATCTTGGGCATGGTGGTGTCCTCCAGCGGCGAAGTCGGTTGGGTCAGGCGGCCGACATGACCGCGAGGGGGAGGTTGTCGAGCCCACGAAGCGTGTTGCTGAGTTGGCGGACGACGGGTCCGGCGACCTCCAGCGCGGTGGCGCGGCGGGCCAGCTCGGTGAGGACGATCTCGCCCTCGAGCCGGGCCATCATCTGCCCGACGCAGGCGTGAATCCCCGAGCCGAAACCGACGTGCCCGACAGCCCGCCTGACAATGTCGAACTTGTTCGGATCTTCCCATTGACGCGGGTCGCGGTTCGCCGCGCCGAGGAACAGGAGCACCTTGTCGCCGGCAGGAATCGAGGTCCCGTCAACGTCGACCTCACGGGTCGTGGTGCGGAAGAAGGTCTGCACCGGAGACTCGTAGCGGACGACCTCCTCGAAGGCCGCGCGCGCCAGCGAGGGGTCGTCACGGAGCAGCGCGTACTGGTCGGGGTTTTCAGCGAAGCAGAGCAGCGCGTTGCCGAGCCCGTGCACACCGGTGTCCACCCCGGCGGAAAGGAAGGACCGGACGAGCAGGGCACTCTGCTCGGGCGAGTACCCCTCCTCAGCGGCGACCGCGTGAATCCTGTCGCCGAGACCGCCGGGAGTCAGTGCGTCGCGCCGGCAGTGCGCGGTGATCCAGCTGCGGACGGCGTCCGCGCTGGCCATTGCCCTATCGAAGAGCCGGTTCCGCGGCCCGAAGCCGTTGAAGACCATGCCGCCGTAGGGCAGCAGGTGTTCGCGACCGTCCGCCGGCAGGCCGACGGCGTCGGGGAAGACCTTGAGCGGGAAGGGTTCCGCGACCTCGTGCACGCCGTCGATGCGGTCGCGGCCCTCGAGCCCGTCAAAGATGCGCTGCGCCTCGGCGGTAAAGGTTGCCCGCAGGGAGCGGACCACCGCGGGGGAGAGGACCTTCGTGATTGCGTGCCTGGCGCGGGTGTGATCCGGCGGGTCGGCCTCGAGGAGCAGGCTCGGCGGGCGCCACGGCGCCTCCTTGCGGAAGTCCGACAGCCCGACGCCGGCGGACGAGCAGAAGGTCACGGGGTCGTTCAGGGCAGCGTGGACGTGCTCGTGACGGGCCATCCCCCATACTCCGTACCCCTCGAGCCACACAGCGGCACCGAGCTCGCGCAGTTCCTCGTGGGCCGCAAAGGGGTCGGCGAGGACCTCCTCGTCAAACGGGTCGATGTTGCTCACTGGGGCGGCGGCGGTCGTGGACGACACTGGGTACCTCCGGGTAGCAGGACGCACGCGGCAACACATCCGCAATAGCGCGTTGAGTCGATCAGCGCTGACGTTTCCGGTGCGTTCCCGTGGACTTCAGCGGTTCGCTTGACTGTGGCCTGCCCGAAACCCCGCTCCAACGGCGATTTCTTTCAATGAGAAGCGAAGGTGACCGGCGTAAGCTCGTCAGCGACGCGGCTGCGGCGTTGCCCCCATGGCCCGGGTAATGCCCCGTGCGGCGGCGATCAGCGCCGGGACATGCATCATCGGCTGACTGTCCTTGCTGGGCACCACCACGGCCAGTGCGGCCACGACGGAGTTGTCGGCGCCATGGACTGGCACGGCGATCCCCATGGCATCGGGATGGATGAAGCCGTCACAGATCACGTAGCCGTGGGCGCGGATCGCCGCTAGGAGTTCGCGCAACCGGCGGGGGTTGGTTGGGGTGTTCCGGGTGTATCTGCGTAAGGGGGACTCCATGACTTCTTCCTGAAGTACTCGGTCGGAGTGGGCGAGCAGGACCAGCCCGCCGGAGGACGCGTGGACGGGCAGGCGGCCGCCGATCTCCGTCACGTTGATGACGGCGTTGCGGGCCGATAGGCGCTCGATGAAGAGCACTTCCTTGCCGGCAAGGACCCCGAGCTGCGTGTGCTGACGCGTGGCTGCGTGCAGGTCCTCCATGAAGGGCATCGCAGCTTCGCGCAGGCCAAGCGCCCGAGGGGCTCGCGCTGCGATCTCCCAGAGCCTGACGCCCACCCGGACGCGATGGTCGGAGTCACGCTCGAGCAGCCCCAGCTTGACCAACTCGGCGACGAGCCGGTGGGCGGTGGGAACGGACAGATCCGCGCGGCGCGCGATTTGCGACGCCGTGAGCACGTGCGTCTCCTTCTCGAAGGCCTCGAGCACGCGCATGACTCGTGTCAGAACCGACTGACCCGCCGACGACTTGGCCATGACCCTCCTGTCGCAGAACCTGGAGCCTGGCAGGCCTCGTGTGCCCAGACCGGACGATGCCGTTCAAGGAAGCCGCCGATCTTCATTCTCGCTGAATGAGAAGAGAGGTGCCAGGAGGTACTGCGAAGCCGCACACACCTGACGGGATCCCTTGCCGGTCAGGCCGCCGGAGTCGTCACGGACGCCCCACGCCCGGCCGCATGAGGTCGTCGCCCACGATGAGCTTGCCGGAGAAGCCCTTCTGCGCCACTCGCCATCGGCGAGGGTCGTTGTTCGCAGGCACCAGGTGTGACAGCACGAGGTTCTTCACCCCGGCAGGCTCCGCCACGTCCCGGCCGACCTGCTCGATCGTGGTGTGCGATTCGAGCAGGTGCTTCTTCACCGGTTCCGCTGTCTCCGGTGGCAGCGTCGCGACGAGCCGTTCCACGAACTGCGGGTCGATGACCTCGTGTACGAGATAGTCCGCGCCCCGGGCCAGATCGATCAGGTTCTCGCTCGCCGTGGTGTCGCCGGACACGACCACGCTGCCGTCGGGTGTGTCGAACCGGAACCCGAACGCCGGCGCCGTCGGGCGGTGGTCGACGAGCGTGGCCGTGATGCGGACGTCGCCGTCCTCCCAGATCGGGATGGGGGCGCTCGAGGCGGGGCGGGACCCCTTCCGGATCGACCGTCCAATAAGGAGAGACGTCGATATCGTGCACGGCGACCGCACCGGACAGCCATGCCGCCACGCCCACGGTGACGCCGTAGACGGTGAACATCAGTGCCACCTGCTGCCCGGAAAGGCATGAACAGCAGCAAACCGGCAAAACCCCACGCCAGCGGCCGCGGAATGCCCAGCCGCTGCACCCAGGAACGGCGCGGCTCTGTCCCTTCCATCGGTAGATCCAGGGAAATGGACATGCCTGACACCTCTTTCGACGCCGGTCCTCCCGGATTCTGAGCGCTTCCGCTGGGGAGGAAGTACTCAAAGAAGAACCCTTGAGATGTGAGCGGCGCAAAAAACTGAGCCAACTTAACGTGAAGCGGCCTGCCGGGTGCGTATGACACTAAGGTGTACCAGCGAGCGGGCTCGCGGCGGTCACGGGTGTACCGCACCCCGCGCTCAGGAGGATCCGGACCTCGGCCGTGCCCAGCCGAAGGTGAGCTCGACGGCGCGCTTCCAGTTGGCGTATTCCGCATCGCGGTGCCGCGAATCCATCCGCGGCAGCCACTGCGCGGCCCGATGCCAGTTACGCCGCAGCCCCTCCAGGTCAGGCCAGTACCCAACCGCCAACCCCGCGGCGTAGGCGGCTCCGAGCGAGACCGTCTCGGCGATCATCGGGCGCATGACCGGAACATCGAGCACGTCGGCGATGAACTGCATCAGCAGGTGATCGGAGGTCATGCCGCCATCGACGTTGAGGGTGGACGCCTTCAGGCCCGAATCGGCGTTCATCGCATCCACCACCTCGCGAGTCTGCCATCCGGTGGCTTCCAGCACCGCGCGCGCGAGATGCCCCTTGGTGATGTAGGAGGTCAAGCCCACGATGATGCCGCGTGCCTCGCTGCGCCAGTGCGGTGCGAACAGCCCGGAGAACGCGGGCACGATGTAGCAGCCGCCGTTGTCGTCCACGGTGCGTGCCAGCGTCTCGATCTCTGGCGCGCTGCTGATCAGCCCGAGGCTGTCCCGAAACCACTGCACCAGTGAGCCGGTGACCGCGATCGATCCCTCCAGCGCGTACACCGCGGGTTCGGTGCCCAGCTTGTATCCCACCGTGGTGAGCAGGCCGTGAGTCGAACGCACCAGGGCGCTGCCGGTGTTCATCAACAGGAAACTGCCCGTGCCGTAGGTGCACTTGGTCTCCCCGCGGGCGAAACACGTCTGGCCGAACAAGGCCGCGTGCTGGTCCCCGAGCGCCGCGGTGATCTGGATGCCGGGCACTACCCGAGATGTCCGGCCGTAAGTCTCGGTCGACGAACGGATCTCTGGCAGCATCTGCTGCGGAATGTCGAAAAAGGACAGTAGTTCCGGGTCCCAGGCCAGGGTGGTCAGGTTCATCAGCAGCGTGCGGCTGGCGTTGGTGGCGTCGGTGACGTGCATCCCGCCGTCGGCCCCGCCGGTGAGGTTCCAGATCAGCCAGCTTTCCATCGTGCCGAACAACACGTCACCGCGCTCGGCCCGCTCGCGCAGTCCCGGAATCGTGTCGAGCATCCAGCGCAGGCGGGGTGCTGCGAAGTAGGTGCCCAACGGCAGCCCGCACAGTTCTCTGATCCTCCCCGAGCCGGGCTTGCGCTCGAACTCCCGCACCAGCTCCTCGGTACGCACGTCCTGCCATACGATCGCGCGCCCTACCGGGACACCGGTGTGCCGGTCCCACACCACGGTGGTCTCGCGCTGGTTGGCGATACCCACGGCCACCACCTGCTCGGCGGCGATCCCGGCATCCCGCAGCGCCTGGGGCACGATCCGGTCGACGTTGCGCCAGATCTCCACGGCGTCGTGCTCGACCCAGCCGGGTTTGGGAAAGTACTGCTGGTGTTCACGCTGCACCACCGACACGAGCCGGGCACGCTGCTCGAACAGCATGCACCGGGTCGACGTCGTGCCCTGGTCTATCGACATCACATAGCGTTGGGCCATCAGGTTTCTTGCTTCCACCTCGATCGAGCGGACATCGGGCGAGGGCGCGCCACCGGGTCAGCGGGCGGCCCCCAGGTCGCGGGACACCGCGCGGGCGGCGTCTCGCACATAACTCACCAGGGTTGGCTTGGGCCGGAACCTGGCGTCACACAGGCGTTCGGCAGCACCAGAGATTCCGATCGCCCCGACAACCAGACCACCGTAGGAGCGGATCGGGGCGGCGATGCTCGCCTCGCCGGGCATGAACTCCCCTGCCTCGCTCGCCCAGCCCACCTCGCGGACCTCGGCCAGGGCGCGGGCGAGGGCGGCCGGTGTGACGATCGTGCGCCGGGTGAGCGACTCGAGTTCCGCGCGCTGCACCGAGGCTGCCAGATCGGCGTCGTAGGCGAGCAGAACCTTGCCCAATGCCGTGGCATGTAAGGGAAGCAGCGCACCGACATCGAGCGTCTGGGGGGTGTCATCGGGCCGGAACACGTGGTGCACCACGAGCACGCTGCCTTCCAGCGGCGTCCCGATCCGAACCGCCTCCCCACTGCGTGAGGCGAGCGCGTCCGCCCAGTTGATCGCCCGCGAGCGCAGCTCATTGACATCCAGATAGCTGGTACCCAGGTGTAGCAGCGCCGCACCGAGCTGATACTTCCCGGTCGCCCGGTCCTGCTCGACGAAGCCGACGCCATGCAACGTGCGCAGGATGCCGTGCGCGGTGCCCTTGGCCAAGTCGAGCGACGCGGCGATCTCGCCCACCCCGAGACGTCCCGAACCACGGGCCAGCAGCCGCAGGATGGCCGCCGCCCGTTCGATCGACTGCACCGGGCCAGGCATGCCGGGAAATCTAGCTGGCGAACCCTGGTTCGACAATGTCGAACACCAAGCGACAGCCGGACCGGTTGACGGCGGACCACTGTGAGCTGGGACATAGCTGTCGAAGGTTAACGGCGCTCGCCGACACCAGCCAGGCTGCGCGTTCGACATTGTCGACCCAGGTTCGTTGAGGCCGGGTAGCGGCCCGCTTAACGTCCTCATTCATCCCGCAGGAACCGCACATCATCGGAGGAGACATGGTCCAACGCCTCAAGGCCCGCGGAATGCTCGGCGAGATGGCCGCCGAGTTCGCGGGCACCTTCATCCTCATTCTCTTCGGCGTCGGCGTCGTGGCGCAGGTCGTCGCTGGTGAACTGGGCGACCACGACAGCATCGCGTGGGGCTGGGGGCTGGGCGTCACGATGGGCGTCTACGTCGCCGCCCGGATCAGCGGCGCGCACCTCAACCCCGCGGTCACCATCGCGCTGGCGGTGTTCAAGGAAGTCCCGTGGCGCAATGTGCTGCCCTACTCGCTCGCCCAGACCGCAGGCGCGTTCGCCGCCGCGCTGATCGTCCGCTGGAACTACTCGGAGGCACTGACCAAGGTCGACCCCGGGCACACCATCGAGACCCAGGGGGTGTTCTCCACCCTGCCCGGCAACGGCATCCTCGAGATCACTCAGATGGCCGCCCTGCGTGACCAGATCATCGGCACGGCGATCCTGCTGTTCCTCGTCGTAGCCATCACCGACAAGCGCAACACCTCTCCGTTGGCCAACCTCGCGCCGTTTGTGATCGGGCTGATCGTGGTCGGCATCGGCATGGCCTGGGGAACCAACGCCGGCTACGCGATCAATCCCGCCCGCGACCTCGGCCCCCGGCTGGCGTCGTTCCTCACCGGATACGAGACCGCGTTCCTCGACCAGTTCGGCAATCCCTACTTCTGGGTGCCCATCGTCGGGCCTGTGATCGGCGGAATTCTCGGGGTCGCTCTCTACCGCCTGCTCGTCGGCCAGTTCCTCCCGCCCGAGCCGATGCCGGAACCCACGCCGACCCGCACCACCGAGTACGAGCACGTCTGAGCGGAAGGAAGCGAAAGAGATGGCCGAGTTCATCGGAGCGATCGACCAGGGCACCACCAGTACCCGCTTCATGGTCTTCGACCACGGAGGCAATGCGGTCGCCCGCCATCAACTCGAACACGAGCAGATCCTGCCGCGTGCCGGCTGGGTCGAGCACAATCCGACCGAGATCTGGGAACGCACCCGCGCGGTCATCGAAACCGCACTGAACAAGGCGAATCTGAGCGCAAGCGACCTGGCCTCGGTGGGCGTGACCAATCAGCGCGAGACGACCGTGGTGTGGAACCGCAGGACCGGCCGTCCGTACTGCAACGCGATCGTCTGGCAGGACACCCGCACCGACCGGATCGCCGCGGCGCTGGACCGCGACGGACGCGGCGAGGTCATCCGCCGGAAGGCCGGGTTGCCGCCGGCGACCTACTTCTCCGGCGGGAAGCTGCAGTGGATCCTGGAGAACGTCGACGGGGTTGCCGAAGCCACCAAGGCAGGCGACGCGATCTTCGGCACCACCGACACCTGGCTGCTCTGGAACCTCACCGGCGGCGTGGACGGCGGTGTGCACGTCACGGACCCGACCAACGCCAGCCGCACCATGCTGATGGACCTGGAGACCTGGGACTGGGACGACGAACTGCTGTCCTTCTTCGGCATCCCCCGCACGATGCTGCCGTTCATCCTGCCCTCGTCAAACCCTGAGCTGTACGGCTTTACCCGGGCGAATGGACCATTCGGCGGCGAGGTGGCGCTCGCCGGTGACCTCGGCGACCAGCAGGCGGCCACCGTCGGCCAGGTGTGCTTCCGCCCGGGCGAAGCCAAGAACACCTACGGCACCGGCAACTTCCTGCTGCTCAACACCGGGCACGAACTGGTGCGCTCGCAGCATGGGCTGCTCACCACAGTCTGCTACCAGTTCGGCGAGGACAAGCCGGTGTATGCGCTGGAAGGGTCGATCGCGGTGACCGGCTCGGCCGTGCAGTGGCTGCGCGACCAACTGGGCATCATCTCCGGGGCCGCGCAGAGCGAATCACTGGCCCGTCAGGTCACCGACAACGGCGGTGTCTACTTTGTACCCGCCTTCTCGGGCCTGTTCGCACCGTACTGGCGGTCCGACGCACGCGGCGCGATCGTCGGGCTGTCGCGCTACAGCACCAATGCCCACCTCGCGCGCGCCACGCTGGAATCCATCTGCTATCAGACCCGGGACGTCGTCGAAGCCATGGCGGCCGATTCCGGGGTGAGCCTGGATGTGCTGCGGGTGGACGGCGGAGTTACCGCCAACGAGCTGTGCATGCAGTTGCAGGCGGACATGCTGGGCGTGCCGGTGTCGAAACCGGTGGTGGCCGAGACGACCGCGCTCGGTGCCGCCTACGCGGCCGGGCTGGCCGTCGGTTTCTGGCGCAGCACCGACGAACTCGAGCAGAACTGGCACGAGGACAAGCGCTGGCAACCCACCTGGAGTGACGAACAGCGCGAGCAGGGCTACGCCCGCTGGAAGAAAGCGGTCTCGCACACGCTCGACTGGGTCGACGTCGAGAACTGATCCCCCCGAAACCCCTTCCACACCGAGGAGGAACCAGTGTCTGCACGACTGGACCCTGCCTACCGCGCGACTGCCCTGCGCACGCTCGGCGAAACCGAGATCGACGTGCTGGTGATCGGCGGCGGCGTCGTCGGCGCCGGAGCAGCCCTCGATGCCGCATCCCGCGGCCTGTCCGTCACGCTGGTCGAGGCAAGAGACTGGGCGGCGGGAACGTCCAGCCGGTCGAGCAAACTGATCCACGGCGGGCTGCGCTACCTCGAGCAGCGCGACTTCGCGCTGGTGCGCGAAGCACTCAAGGAGCGCAGCCTGCTCTTGCACCGGTTGGCGCCGCACCTGGTGCGCCCGGTGCCCTTCCTGCTCCCGTTGCGGCACCGGGGCTGGGAGCGCGCCTACATCGGCGCGGGAGTGCTGCTCTACGACACCATCGGCGGGGCGCGCGCCCTGCCATGGCACAAACATCTCTCCCGCAAGCAAGCACTCGAGCTCGCACCGGCGTTGAAGCCGGACGCGCTCACCGGCGCCATCCGCTACTACGACGCCCAGGTCGACGACGCCAGGCACACCATGATGATCGCCCGGACCGCCGCGCAACACGGTGCCACGGTTCTCACCCGCGCCAAGGTGACGGCTCTGCTCCGCGATGGTGCGCGGGTCGTCGGCGCTCGCGTGCGCGATCTCGAATCCGGCAGGCAGTTCGCCGTCCGTGCCCGCCGGGTGATCAGCGCGACGGGAGTGTGGACCGACGAGATGCACGAGATAGCCGGGACGCCCGGACCGTTCCAGGTCCGCACCTCCAAGGGCGTGCACCTGCTGGTGCCGCGGGATCGCATCCAGCTGGACACCGGGATGATCCTGCGCACCGAGAAGAGCGTGCTGTTCGTCATCCCGTGGGGCGGGCACTGGATCATCGGCACCACCGACACCGAATGGGTGCTGGACAAAGCCCATCCCGCCGCCAGCGGTGCCGATGTCGACTACCTGCTCGAGCAGGTCAACGCGGTGCTGCGTACCCCACTGACCCTCGACGACGTCGACGGCGTCTATGCCGGCCTGCGACCCCTACTGGCCGGGGAGTCGAGCGAGACGGCTCAGCTGTCCCGCGAACACGCCGTGGCCGAACCGTCGCCCGGTCTGTTCGTCGTCGCGGGCGGCAAGTACACCACGTACCGCGTCATGGCTGCCGACGTCGTGGATGCCGCCGTGCGTGGGTTCGGTCGCGCCGTGGCGCCCTCGCTGACCGAACGGCTGCCGATCCTCGGGGCAGTCGGCTACCACGAACTGCGCCAAATCCGGGACAGCCTCGCTCAGCGGACCGGACTTCCCGTTTCCACAGTGGAGCGTTTGCTGGGCCGATACGGATCGGCGATCACTGAGCTGTTCGGCATGATCGAACGTGATGCGAGCCTTGCGGAGCCGATACCCGGCGCCGAGGGGTACTTGAAGGTCGAGGCGGTCTACGCGGTGACCCATGAGGGAGCGCTGCATCTGGACGACGTGCTCACCCGGCGCACCCGGATCTCGATCGAAACGCCCGACCGAGGTCTTGCGGCCGCTCCCGAGGTCGCCCGGCTCATCGCAGGGCTGCTGGGTTGGGATGCCGCCACCCAGCGTCGTGATGTCGCCTACTACAGCGAGCGGGTACACGCCGAGCGTTCCGCCCAGAACGCGATCGACGATGCCACGGCGAACGCCGCGCGGCTGACAACACCCGATTTCGTGGGTACGTGCACCGCAGGCACCTAGACCTGGGCGCGGAGCCCGAACAGGCCTAGGCCGCGCTGGCCTTCCCGCTGCGGTCAGCGGTATCCAGCACGGCGGAGAAACCTTCACAATCGCAGCAACGACCGTTGTGTCGCCCCTGACCCGATACGGGCAAGTAGACGATCAAGCAGGCAGCATCTTCCATGGCCCATCGCACCCTACGCTTCAACGGCCGGGCACAAGGGAGACCATTCGATGAGGAGTCTCAATGGAAGACCTGACACGCTTTGCCTCCTAACCGTCCAGTTCTTCGTCCGGGACATCGAGTCGGCCACCGACTTCTACACCAGACTGCTGAAGCGAGCACCGAACTTTGCGCCAACGCCGGACTTCAAGGAAGGGGACCACATCGTTCCGAACGTCACGTTTCAACTGGGCGAGGGCGAACCACGGCCCACCCTGGGAGTAAGCCTGCTCCTGCCGCCTGTCGGCGTCGCATGTGGATGAGTGGACGTGCCGGAGCTGCACGCGGTCTTGTTGCCACTCGCTCACTGGTGGTGTTGCCTTCGTGGTAGGTCAACCAACGGCGTGAACGAGGTCTAGAGCGCGGGCGAGCGCGATCAGCCGGGCTTCAAGTGTTTCTCCGGCGGGGTACAGCCGGACGGTGTCGACACCAGCGTCACGCCACGCGCCCAACCGCGTCCGGACCATGTCCTCGGTGCCGATCAGTGTGGTAGCCAGCACCATCTCGTCGGTGACGAGGCAGACGGCCCCGTCCCGGTCACCGGCCTGCCAGCGCTCACGGATCGCCGCTGCGACCTCGGCCCAGCCCTGACGGCTGTATGCGTTGTTGTAGAAGTTGGTTTGAGCCGAGCCCATCCCGCCGAGGCTGAAGGCCAGCTCCTTCTTGCGGCCGGCGACCATCACGCGCAATGCGTCCTCGTCATCGGCGAACGCGACCTCGGCGCCCCGCAAGGGGTGCTCGAGGGCGTCGCGTATGGAGGCAGCCGCGGTGGCCACGTCGCCTTGGGCCAGACGCACCAGCGCGAGACCCGGTTGGGGATCCCACCCGGCGCGATGAGCGGCCAGCAGGGCTTCCTCCGCGCCAGCGATGTCTCCCTTGTGAAGTCGGATCCGTTCAGCGGCCACCCCAGCTCGCGCCGCAAGGAAGGGCGCAGTTCCTCGCAGGCCATGAGCGCCTGACTCTCGGCCTCGTTGCACGACCCGCGCAGCCTGAGGATCTCGGCGCGGTGGACTCGGCAGCGCCCGTGGAGGTTCCCGATGGCATTCGTGTCGCACCATCGCTCCATCGCCTCGGTCCACTCCTCGGCCACGTCGTACTGGGCGAGTCCCTGCAGGGCGCACACGAGCTCGCAGTAGACGACCCCTGTCGAGAGCGCATCGAGGTCCCCCGAGACGGCCGCCACTCCCGCTTCGTCGAGCAGCCAGACCTCGCTGGACATCGCCGTCCAGGATGAGCAGCCGTGCCTCTGCTACCCGTCCGATGGCACACGCCGCCGGGTGGCGGCCGTCGTGTGGTCCGCGCCGAACCGCAGCGCGAACTCCCGCCCGTGCCGGTAGGAGGCGTAGGCCGCGCCCAGGGCGACCAGCCCCAGTTCACTGCACCCACAGCGCGCGGTCCCGCCGAGTCGGGGATGCCGTGGTGCTCACCACAGCTCACCTCCCGCCGCGCGCCGCACGTCATCCGGGCAGCAGTCGACGCAGGCGAACACCTGCGAGCCGGTCGCCGACCG
>JBOHER010000156.1:0-1842 GCA_050701115.1 Haloechinothrix sp.
GATCCGACCATCAGTCGTTACCGGCCGCAGCGGCGAGCGCATCGACGCCACCGACGATTTCGCTGATCTCCTGGGTGATCTGGGCCTGGCGAGCCTGGTTGGCCTCACGGGTGAGGGTGTTCACCAGATCGTTCGCGTTGTCCGACGCCGCCTTCATGGCGGTCCGCCGCGCCGCGAGCTCGGAGGCAGCCGAGTCAAGCAACGCCGCGAATATCCGCGTGTTGATGTACTTCGGCAGCAGCGCGCCGAGCAGCGTCTCCGCATTCGGTTCGAACTCATAGGTGGGCAACAGGCTGGGTGCCGCCGCCTCCGCGCCTTCGGAATCGGTGTACTCGACCTCCAGCGGCGCGATCCGCTTGGCGACCGGGGTCTGCGAGAGCATCGAGCGGAACTCGGTGTAGACGATGTGCAGCTCGTCAACGCCCACCACGCCGTCGGCTCCTGGGCCGTCGCCGCCATCGTCCACGCCCGCGAGGAACAGGTTGACCAGGGTCTCCCCCGCCTCGGCGGCGTTGACGTAGTGCGGCTGGTCGGAGAAGCCCGTCCAGCTCTCGGCCACCTCGCGACCGCGGAACTTGTAGTAGTTCAGGCCCTTGCCGCCGATGACGTAGACGACTGGCTCCTTGCCCTGCTCACGCAGCAGGGACAGTAGCTCTTCGGTTGCCCGCAGCACGTTGGCGTTGTAACCACCGCACAGGCCCTTGTCGCTGGTCACGACCAATACGCCGGCACGCCTCGGATTCTCCCGCTCGGTCAGCAGCGGGTTGTCCAAGGTGGTCGCAGCACTGGCCAGCGCGGAGAGCACGTTGGTGATCTCCTCGGCGTACGGCCGGGATGCCTTTACCCTGACCTGCGCCTTGGCGATGCGCGAGGTGGCGATCAGCTCCATCGCCTTGGTGATCTTGCCGATCGACTTGGTGGATTTGATCCGTTGCCGGAGTTCCCGAATCTGTGCGCCCATGTACTTACCCGGTCACTTCTTCGGTGCGGGCTTATGGACCTTCACGGTTTCCTGCCCGACCTTCTCGGCTTCCATGGCCTCGACCTCAGCCTCGTTCATCACGGAAACGCCGCTGGTGGAGGTGAAGCCCTTCTTGAAGTCGTCCACCGCACCGACCAGACGCTCGGCGTTCTCATCGGTCCACTGGCCGGTGTCGCGCACCTCGGCGAAGATGCCCTCGTGCTTGCGACGCGCGTGGTCGAGGAACTCGCCGTTGAAGCGGCGCACGTCCTCGACCGGAACCGAGTCGAAGTGCCCGTTGGTGCCCAGGTACACCGTAGCGACCTGCTCCTCGACCGGCACCGGCGCGAACTGCGGCTGCTTGAGCACCTCGTACAGCCGGGCACCACGCTCCAGCTGCGCCTTGGACGCGGCGTCGAGGTCGGAGGCGAACGCGGCGAACGCCTCCAGTTCGCGGTACTGCGACAGGTCGATACGCAGCGAACCGGAGACCTTCTTCATGGCCTTGACCTGCGCGTCACCACCGACCCGCGACACCGAGATACCGACGTCGATAGCGGGGCGCTGCCCCGAGTTGAACAGGTCGGACTGGAAGAAGCACTGACCGTCGGTGATCGAGATGACGTTGGTCGGAATGTAGGCCGACACGTCGTTGGCCTTGGTCTCGATGATCGGGAGGCCGGTCAGCGAACCGGCACCGAGGTCGTCGGACAGCTTGGCGCACCGCTCGAGCAGGCGGGAGTGCAAGTAGAACACGTCACCGGGGAACGCCTCGCGGCCCGGCGGGCGGCGCAGCAGCAGCGAGATCGCACGGTAGGCCTCGGCCTGCTTGGTCAGGTCGTCGAAGACCACCAGCACGTGCTTGCCCTGGTACATCCAGT
>JBOHER010000157.1:0-12940 GCA_050701115.1 Haloechinothrix sp.
AAAGTCCAGCGACACGCCCCAAGTCGTGTGCCTACACGTTTTCCGGTTCAGGCGACCTCACAGCCCACCTACCAGCGGAAACGTTGTTGATCGAGCCCGAATATGCCTACGAACTGCGGAAGTCCGGGGCGGTGACAAGCATCGCCGGCCGGTCGCCGAAGACCGGATTGATCAGCTCACATTCACCAGGCCCACGGTGACCAACGGCGGCCAACTCGGCGTCGAGTGCTGCCGCGAAACTCTCCTACCACAGTGCTCATTCAAAATTCGCGCTATTCACGCAGTGGGTGGTTGCGAATGGTGCGGCTACCTGCAACGACCGCTCGCCCTGGCCGGCGGGCCCTGGAGGACACCGTCGCTGGGTCGGTTCTGAACAGCGCTCACAGTCAGTCCGAGAACGTGCCGGTCTTCAGGAAACTCTCCAGCCGCTCGCGGTACGGCTCGAGGTCGAGCCCCTGCTCGGCGACCCACCCGTCGTCGTAGTAGGTATGCGCATAGCGCTCGCCCCCGTCACAGACCAGAGTCACCACGCTGCCGGTGCGCCCCTCCGCGAGCATCCGCGAGATCAACTGGAAGGCGCCGTAGAGATTGGTGCCGGTCGAGCCACCTGCCCAGTGACCGGTCCGCTGACGCAGCAGCCGCACGGCGGCGAGCGACCCTGCGTCCGGCACCGGCAGCATCTCGTCGATCACCCGCGGGATGAACGACGGCTCGACGCGCGGCCTGCCGATCCCCTCGATCCGGGACGACTTGCCCGTGCAATAGTCCATCGCGCCGGTCTGCCAGGCCGGATAGAACGAAGAGTTCTCCGGGTCCACCACCGCGATCCGGGTCCGGTGTCGCCGATAGCGCACATAGCGGCCCAGCGTGGCACTTGTCCCCCCGGTGCCCGCTCCGACCACGATCCAGGAGGGAATCGGGTGCCGCTCGGCGCGCATCTGCGCGAAGATCGACTCCGCGATGTTGTTGTTGCCGCGCCAATCGGTGGCCCGCTCGGCGTAGGTGAACTGATCAAGGTAGTGCCCGCCACATGCGGCGGCCAGCCGCTCGGCCTCGCTGTACATGGCCGACGGCGCGTCCACGAAGTGGCAGCGGCCGCCGTAGAACTCGATCAGTTCGATCTTTTCCCTGCTCGTGCTGCGCGGTACCACGGTGACGAACTCCAGGCCGAGCATCCGCGCGAAGTAGGCCTCCGACACCGCGGTGGATCCGCTGGACGCCTCGATGATCACCGTTTCCGATCCGATGTCGCCGTTGACCAGTGCGTAGAGGAACAGCGACCGGGCCAGCCGGTGTTTGAGCGAACCGGTGGGATGCACCGATTCGTCCTTGAGGTAGAGGTCGATGCCCCAGTCGGTGGGCAGCGGGAAGACGTGCAGGTGCGTGTCGGCGCTCCGGTTGGCATCGGCATCGATGATGCGGACGGCCTCCGACACCCACTCCGGATCGGGCCGTTTCATGGACGCTCGCGGCCCTCGGTGTCGCCTCGGTCATCCTGGCCGCGCTCGCCGCGCAGTTCCGCGCGCAGCCGGGCGCGTTCGGCCCTGCGTCGTTCCCCTCGGGCGGCCAGCCCGGCGGTGACCCGCGCGTTGAGCCTCCGGAACAGCAGCAGGCTCAGCGGCAGCGCGAGCACGATGGCGATCGCCAGCGCCACCAGGAGCGGAACCTTGGCGAGCGTGAGCAGGGCGGTGACCACGGCAACGAGCGCGAGCCGAGCCAGCAGGTACAGCGTGAGATCAGCGGCGAACCGGTCCGGCTCGTTGCCAGCGTCGCGTCCACTCATGAGAACGGCCCGTTGATCAGTGCCGTGTTGTTCGGCCTGCCCTCGAACCGGGTGGACAGCACGACCGTGGTGTGCGTCCGAGCGACCTCGGGAATCTTGCGCAGCCTGCCGAGTGCGAGTTCGAGACCATCCATGGTGGACACCCGGACCTTCACTACGAACGCGTCGTCACCCGCCACCGCGTAACAGCTCTCGACTTCCTCGAGCTCGGCGAGCGCGTCGGCCACCGCATCGTCCGAGGCCGCGTCGGTGGGCTGGACGCCGACCAGGGCGGTTACATCGAGACCGACCGCGCGAGGATCGACCACCGCGTGATAGCCGGTGATCACCCCCGCTGCCTCGAGTTTCGCCACGCGTTCGTGTACCGATGACGCGGACAACCCGATGGTTCTGCCCAGTTCGGCATAGGTTGCCCTACCGTTACCACGAAGGGCTGCGATGATCTGTCGGTCCAACCGGTCCACGATGCTCCATTCAACACTCGGGGCCCAGCCTAAGTCGTGCGAGCAGTCACAGCCGATTGAGGGGACCTCGCCCGATTCATGCTCTTACCTCCCCTTTACTGTGAGCCAACCGTTCGAGTACTCGTCGGGCGAGATGACACGATTGCGACGTAATGGTTCGGTGCCAATGCGTTGGGTATATCCCATCCTCGGCAGCGGGCACAGCAGCGAAAGTCGTAAGGAGGCAAAGGATGACCGCAACAGTGCCTCAGTCGGGGGGCCGCCTGCTCACCCCTGGCGAAGTGGCAGCGCTTTTCCGGGTCGACCCGAAGACCGTAACGCGATGGGCGGCCGCGGGCCGCATCGGTTCGATCCGCACCCCTGGGGGTCACCGCAGGTTCCGCGAGGCCGAGGTCAATGACCTGCTCGCCAAGCTGACCACCGAAGCCGTCGATTTCGAGTAGGACGCCGTTTCGCACCCAACCCTCCCTGTGTCACCGCACTGGGGTTAGTCTCGAAGGAAGAACCCTCTACGCGGCACAGCGGGAAGGAACGAGCATGCACTATCTGCTCGCGGCGGTCGGAGCGATCACCGTTGCCGTGCTCTTGTGGCGGGCATTCGGCGCCGAGCGCGTCGGAGTACCCGCCCGCAAGGCACCGGTCGCTCCGGACGACGACCCAGATTTCCTGCGCAAGCTCAGTGAGCAGCAGCGCAAGAAGCGCGATGAGAATGAGGCCTAGCGCCCGCGTTAGGCCTCATCGCACGCGGCTGGCCTGCCGCGTGCCGCGTGCCGCGTGTTAGTTCCGCGGGAATGCGTCGGCCATCGTGGCCGCCAGATCGAGCAACGCCAATCGGGTTCCGGCATGCAGCCGGTCCAACTCGATCTCGGCGCCCTCTTCCAGGTGCGGGTCGAACGGGATCCGGCACACCGCACGGGTACGTGCCCCGAAATGCGCCTCCAGCTTGTCCAGGTCCACCGAGCTCATCTTCGGCCGCACCGAGTTGATCACCGCCACGGACCGCTTGACCAGCCCCCCGTAGCCGTGTGCGTCCAGCCAGTCCAGCGTGGCCGACGCGCTACGCGCACCATCGACCGAACCGGACGACACGATCACCAGCGAATCGGCGATGTCCAGGACACCCTTCATCGCCGAGTGCATCAAACCGGTCCCACAGTCGGTCAGCACGATGTTGTAGAAGTGCTCGAGCAGGTCCACCGTGCGCCGGTAGTCCTGCTCGGAGAACGCCTCGGACACCGCTGGGTCCTGCTCACTGGCCAGGATCTCCAGCCTGCTCGATCCCTGGGAGGTATAGGACCGGATATCGCTGTATCTGGTGATCCGATCGGCGTCACGCAGCAGATGCCGCACGGTCGCGGTGGTCTCCATCGGGATCTTCTGCGACAGGGTGCCACGGTCCGGGTTGGCGTCCACCGCCACCACCCGGTCACCCCGCAGTGACGCGAAAGTCGCGCCGAGGGTGGTCGTTGTGGTGGTCTTGCCAACCCCGCCCTTCAGGCTCAGCATGGCGATCTTGTAGCAGCCACGCAATGGCTGGTTCACCCGCGTGATCAGCTCCCGGCGCTTGCGGTCGGCCGGGCTTTCGCCGGGGTTGATCAAGCGCCCGCTGGCGACGTACACCGCCTTGCGCCATCCGGCCTGCGGACGTCGCCTTGCCGGTTTGATCAAATGCGCTGAGGTCAGGTCGTCGCCGCCGGCCAGCGCGTGCCTGCTGTGCCTCGGGTGGTGGCCCGGTAGTGCAGGCTGTGCTGGGTACGGGGCCAGCGGCGGCAGCGCCTGCTGGTGCTGGTCGTAGGGGGCGGGCGGATAGTACTGCGGGATCGGACCGGACTGGTGCGGGTCCCGGTAGTGACCCGGGTAGGCGGGATCCCCCGGCGGCACCACCGGCGGCACCTCATGCTTACCGACCGGGTTGGGCTGGAAGTGCACGGTCTGCGCGGGTTGCCCGGAGACGGCGGGATGCTCGGTCGAATCGGTGCGCTGTTCCGCCGCATCGGAATCCTCGGGCGACGAGGCGTGCCCCGGCGTCACCTCGTGGTTCGGCTCGATCACTGGTGCGGTCCTCCGGGTTGATGCATCAACGCCAACATCACCAATGACGGTAGCCGTGGTGGTCACTGATTGCGACATCGGCCGCGCGCGGAATCCGTTAGCCGACGCCCGCGTACGAGTGCAAGCCGGTGGTCACCAGGTTGATGAAGAACAGGTTGAACACGGTGAGCGCGAACCCGATCACGTTGATCACCGCGGCCCGGTCGCCGCGCCAGCCTGCCGTCGCCCGCGAGTGCAGGTAGGCGGCGTAAACCACCCAGGCGATGAACGCCACCGTCTCCTTGGGGTCCCAGCCCCAGAACCGGCCCCAGGCCGCTTCCGCCCAGACCGCGCCACACAAAACGCCGAAGGTGAACACCGGGAACGCCAGCACCGTCGTGCGGTAGGCGATCCGGTCCAGCACGTCACGTGCGGGTAGGCGCCCCGCGAGCCCGGCGAAGCGGTTCGGGTTGCGCTCATGCGCCGAGCGCATCAGGTACAGCACGCTGGCCACCCCTGGCACCAGGAAGACCCCGGAAGATGTCGCCGCCGCGGACACGTGGATGACCAGCCAGTAGGACTGCAGCGCGGGCTGGACCGGTGCGGCAGTGGTGTACAGCATCGTGCCGCCGATGAAGAGCAGGATCACGATCGGCAGCAGCACGAAGGCGGACAGGTGCCTGACCGGGTTCGTGCGAAGCACCACCAGCCAGGTCACCACGGCGATGAAGCAGACCGCCATGTTGTACTCGTACATGTTGCCCCACGGCACCCGCTCGGCGGCCAACCCGCGCAGCACCAATGCGGACAGGTGCAGGAGCGCGCCGCACACCGTGAGCGCCACACCCATGCGGCCGAACCGCTCAGCCCGGCCCCGGGACGTCCCCAATGTTGCATTGGGGACGTTGGACGTCCTCAATGTGGCATTGGGGGCATCTCCTGCGGGCACCAGTTCCCTGGCCTGCTGCCGGGATTGCTCGGCGGCCTGCCGCCCGCGCTTGCCGAAGGACTGCTCGACCAGGAAGAAGATCATCGCGAGCAGGTAGATCGCGGCGGCGGTGGTGTATGACCAGTCGCTGAACTGCGACAGCTCCTCGTTCACCGGCATCAGGTGGTGCTCCTCTTCTTGCTGCCCAGGAGTTCCCCTGCGATCGCGGTGAACTCCTCGCCGTACCCGGCCTGATCGGTCTTCGCCAGTCCACCGACCTCGATCACGGTACGTCGGTCCCCATCATCAGCGCCCGCTGGGGTGACCCGGATCCACACCCGGCGCCGCTTGACCAGCAGCGATGCGGCGAGGCCTGCCAGCATCGCCACCGAGAAGCCGAGCACCCACAGCTGGGTCGGGTCATGCGAGACCTGCAGCGACACCCACCGCCGCACCCCGTCGAAGGACACCGTGGTGCCGTCATCGAGGGTGATCTTCTCGCCGACCCTGAGGTTTTCCCGCGCGACCCGCTCAAGCCTGCCCTGCTCGACCATGGACTGGTCGATGCTGAAGATCGACTGGCCACGCCCCGAGTCGATACCCAGGTCACCGCGCATGATGTCGACCGCGACCGCCGGATCGGCCGGCTCCGGTCCCGCCGAGCTCAGGATCTTGCCGTGGAAGGCGGCGGTCGGGGCGAACAGGCCGGTCACCGCCAGCTGCTGCTCGCGTCGCTCCGCCGAGTCGGTGACCCCCGGCGGGTCGAACTTGGTCGCGCCGTCGGACAACAACGTGGTCTGGTCGGCCGGACGCCACTGGGTGGCCTGCGTGCGCCGCTCGCCGCCCGGGAAGGTCACCGTGAAGATCGGGGCGAACCCGTGACCGAGCAGGTAGACCCGGTCCCCTTCGGTGCGCAGCGGGTCGTTCACCTCGAGCAGGTACGGCCGCCACGCGCCGGCCTGCAGATCCGCGCCCGACGAGTACTCCAGTTGCGCGCGATAGCTGATCGGGTTGCCGCTCGGCAGGTACTCGGCGGCGAAGTCGTTGACCTTGACGCAGAACGGGGTCAGCTCGGTGCCGTCCACCCGCAGGCCAGGGTCGAACGAGTCGTAGGCGTAGATGCCCGCGTTGCAGAACTCCGAGCCATCGGCGTGCACGATGACCTGGCCCTCGTAGGAGAACATCCTGCCAAGCGCGAAGGACACGATCAGCCCGAGCAATGCGAAATGGAAGACCAGGTTGCCGGTCTCCCTGAGGTAGCCGCGTTCCGCGCTGATGCTGTGCTGCTTCCGACCCGCTATCGGGGGCCCGCCCCCGCCTGGCTCGGTGCGTTCGATCCGCCGCCAGCGGCCGAGTCGAGCATGCGCCTGCGCGAGCACCTGGTCGGCGTCGGCGTCCACCCGCCCCTGCCGGTAATGTGGCAGCCTGCTCAAGTTGCGCGGTGTGAGCACCGGCTGCGCGCGCATGGACTTGGCGTACTCGAGCGTGCGCGGCGCCAGGCAGCCCACCAGCGAGACCATCAGCAACAGGTAGATCGCGGAGAACCAGACGCTGCCGTAGACGCCGAAGAACTGCAGCCGGTCGAGCAGTTCGCCCCACCAGCCGTGCTCGGCGATGTACTGATCGACCTTCGGCGCATTGAGCGAGCGCTGCGGCAACAACGCACCGGGCATCGCGGCCAGCGCCAGCAGGAACAGCAAGATCAGCGCCACCCGCATCGAGGTCAGCCCGCGCCAAGTGTTGCGAGCGAGGGCGATCACCCGGCGCACCGGGGTGTTGCGGTAGGAGGTGTCGGTCACAGCGACCACCCCATGCTCGGGCTCATCACAGTGGCAACTCCACCTCGGAGATGAACGCGTCGCGCAGCCAGCCGACCAGATCGCCCCAGAGTCCGGTGACCAGCATGATGCCGACGGCGAGCAACAGCACACCCCCGAAGATCTGCACCCGGCGGCCGTGCCTGCGCAGCCAGTCGGTGGTGCGGACCGCCCAGCGGGCACCGAAGGCGATGAGCAGGAACGGCAACCCGAGGCCGAGGCAGTAGACGATCACCAGCAGGAAACCTCGGGCCGCGCTACCCCCGGTTGAGCTGGCGATGGCCAGCACTCCGGACAGCGTCGGGCCGATGCACGGGGTCCAGCCGAGCGCGAACACCCCGCCGAGCACCGGGGCGGCGAGCAACCCGCCGCGCGGCACCGAGTGGATCCGCACGTCCCGCTGCAGCGCGGGCACCAGGCCGAGGAACACAAGGGCCATGGCGATGGTGAGCACCCCGCCGATGCGTTGCAGCAGCTCCTGGTTGATCAACAGCGCGTCGGCCAGCCACACCAGGCTGCCGACGCCCGCCGCGAAGACCACGGTGAAGCCGAGCACGAACAGCGCGGCCGCGCCCACCACCCGGTAGCGACCCCGCTTGGGCGGCTCGTCGACGCTGACCGCGGGCGCGTCGGCGCCGACCAGCGCGGCAAGATAGGCCAGGTAGCCGGGAACGAGCGGCACCACGCACGGCGATGCGAAGGAGATCGTCCCCGCCAGCAAGGCGACTCCCGCGGCGAGCAGCAGCGGCCCCGATGTCGCCAGCTCAGTCACGGGATCCACATGGCCAAGAGTAGGCAGTGGGCCAGGTCTCACTACCTGCGGGACCTGCACTTAACCCACCACTTGCGCCGGAACGCCGACGGCGGCTTTCGGCGATGGTCACTCGGCGGCGATGCGCGCGACGACCGGGATCAGGTCGGTGGCGAGCAGTTCCTTGAGGAACACCGCGGCCACCCGGTGCTGCCGGTCCAGCACGATCGTGGAGGGCACCACGTTCTTCGGGTAGCCCTTGAGCGGCAGCAGGGATCGGCCGGGCGGATCGTAGATCGACGGGTAGGTCAGGCCGCGATCCCGCATGAAGTCCTGCGGGGCCTGCCGGGAGGGATCGCGCACGTCGATGCCGAGCATCTGCACGCCTGCGTCCTCGGTCTGCTCGTACACCTCCTGCAGGGCGGGCGCTTCCCTGCGGCACGGCCCGCACCACTGGCCCCAGATGTTGACCACGACGACCTTGCCTGCGAAGTCCGTGGTCGAGATCGTCTTGTCTTCGGCGAACAGATCCTCCCCGCTGATCGCGGGCAGCGCCTTCCGCTCGGCCAGGTCGTAGAAGATCTCCGTCTTGCCGCCTGGGGCGACGAAGAAGAACTCACCACCCTGCACGACGGCATCGTCTCCGGTCGTGCATCCGGTCAGCGCGACAAGGCCGACGCACAGCGCAGCAAGGAAGGCCTTCATGCCGGTCACGCCCCGGTGATCCTGGGGTCGGTGGTCCCGGCAGGCTCGGTATACCCGATCTCGCTGAGCGACTCGCCGATGAACACGAGGCTGGTCAGCGACGCCAGCGAGCACTGCCGCCTACGCGGGTCATGCCAGAGCCTGCGGGCCTCGAGGAACCGCCGCAGCGTCCAGATCGGCAACTGGTGGGACACACAGACCGCTTCGCGCCCTTCGGCCTTGGCCCGCGCCCGGTAGGCCGCACCGAGCATGCGGTGCGCGATCTCGATGTAGGGCTCACCCCAGGACGGCAGCAGCGGGTTGCGCAACTTCGGCCAGTGCTTGGGCTGGCGCAACACCCCGTCGCCGACCGAGACCCGCAACCCCTCGAACTGGTTGGCCGATTCGATCAGCTGCTCATCGGTGTCCACGTCCAGCCGGTGAGCGGCCGCGATCGGGGTCGCGGTCTCCTGGGCGCGCTGCAACGGAGAAGCGACCACATGCGCGACGTCGTTGGTGGCAAGGGTTTCGGCCACGGTCAACGCCTGCCGCACACCCTTCTCGGAGAGCTTGTACCCCGGCAACCTGCCGTAGAGGATGCCGTCCGGGTTGTACACCTCGCCGTGCCGCAGGAAATGCACCACGGTGCGGGTCATGCGTTCGCTCCTTCGCTAGTGGCGCCTTCCGCCGCCCGTGCGGCGTGCGGAAGGGCTGCCTCGATCGCGTCGAAGGCGGCGTCGTCCATCGCCGCGTTCACGAACCACGCCTCGAACGCACTGGGCGGGGCGTACACGCCACGCTCGAGCAGGGCGTGGAAGAACGGCGCGAAGCGGAACGTGTCGGCCCCCCGCGCGCCCGCGTAGTCGTGCACCGGGGCCTCGGCGAAGAACACCGACACCAGGTTGCCCGCGTACTGCACGGTGTGCGCGACGCCCGCCTGGGACAGCGCGGCGTCGAGCAGGCCGCCGAGGCGCTGCGCGTTGGCGTCCAGCGCCCGGTAGACGTCGGCGTCCGCGTGGCGCAGGGTGGCCAGTCCGGCGGCGACCGCGACCGGGTTGCCGGACAGCGTGCCTGCCTGGTACACGGGTCCGCTCGGGGCGAGGGCGGCCAGCACATCGGCGCGGCCCCCGAATGCGGCCGCGGGCAGGCCACCCGACATCACCTTGCCGAAGGTGTAGAGGTCACCGGCGACCTGTTCCAGCCCGAACCAGCCTGCCGCCGACACCCGGAACCCGGTCATCACCTCGTCCATGATGAGCAGGGCGCCGTGCTCGTGGGCGAGTTGGCGCAGCGATGCGTTGAAGCCCTCGGTCGGCGCGACCGCTCCCATGTTGCCTGCCGCCGCTTCGGTGATGACCGCGGCGATCTCGCCGTCATACTCCACAAAGGACTTTCGAACGGCCTCGATATCGTTGTAGGGCAGCACAATCGTGTCCGCCGCCTGTGCGCCAGTGATGCCGGGTGAGCTCGGCAGCGACAGCGTGGCGACCCCGGAACCAGCCTGCGCGAGCAACGCGTCCACGTGGCCGTGGTAGCAGCCGGCGAACTTGATGATCTTGCCGCGCCCGGTGAACCCACGGGCCAGCCGGATCGCGCTCATGGTGGCCTCGGTCCCCGAGTTGACCAGGCGAACCTGATCTACCGGCCGCACCCGCCCGATGATCTCCTCGGCCAGTTCGATCTCACCCTCGGTCGGCGTGCCGAACGACAGGCCTGAGCCCGCCGCCGCACACACCGCATCCACCACGGCGGGGTGTGCGTGCCCGAGGATCATCGGCCCCCAGGAGGAGACCAGGTCGACGTAACTGTTGCCGTCGACGTCGCGCAGGTACGCGCCCGCACCGGCGACCATGAATCGGGGCGTGCCGCCGACCGCGGAGAACGCCCGCACCGGCGAGTTGACCCCACCCGGCGTCACCGCGACGGCTCGGTCGAATAGCTCCTGGGACTGCTGGCAATGGGTGCTCACCACGTCAGTCTCTCAGGTGGCCGGGGTCACGCCTGCGAGGGTCGGGCCCCCTGGCCGTCCTGGTCGCGTTCCGGCCATGCCGCACGCTCGGGACTGCGCCTGCGGAACCGGCGCGTGCGCACCGCGAGCAGCACCTCGCGCACGGCGTCGAGCACCAGCAGCGAGGCAACCGCGCCGAGCCCGATCGAGGCGGCGATCCAGTTGCCGTGGTAGCGGGTGGCCCGCGCCACGGTGCCGTCCTCCAGCGTGGCCGTGATCGTGGTGACGCCCTTCGACCACGCCACGAAAGCCAGCCACACGGCGAGGCAGGCGAGCACCACCTCGACCAGCGCGACCAGCGCGCGCCACGGCTGGTGCAGCCTGCCGGGTTTGGACCGGGGCGCGGGGTCAGCGGCGCCGGAAGGCCCGCTCAACGCACGGCGATCGCTATCGCCGGTCAACGTTCCCGCCTCGCTCACGCGACCACTGTCTCACGCCGAGATCAACCCGCGCAGCGCGGAGCGCATGGCTTCGGCATCCCGCGCCCAGGCGAGCACGACCGAATCGTCGTCGAGGCGCAGCGGAAGTTCGTCGTACTTGCGCGGCACCGACCAGCCGCCGCCGAGCACCCAGGTTCCCACCGGCGTGCCGACATCATCCACCGCCGCGATCCGGTCGACGGCGAGCTTTTCCCTGCCCTGCATCAAGGTCGTCGGGGTCAGCCGCACCGCGAGAAACCGGCGACGCGCGTACACCCAGAGCGCGGTGAACAGCAACAGCACCAGGCCGACCACGGTCCACCCGAACACGTGCGCACGGGAGCCGGTCGCGATCTCGAACCCGATGCCTGCGAGCGAGAAGGCCGGTGCCCACAGCAACGGCCACCAGCTGGCGCCGACCTCTTCGTACAGCACCTGCTCGGTGTCGTCGGTCATCGCGGATCGCGCCACCGCCGCACGGTCCGCGGCAGCGGCGGGAAGTAGCCCCAGACGCTGGGCAGGTGCATCAGCACCAGCGCGACACAGGCCAACACCAGCGAAGTCACCAGCACCGCGTTCATGAACGGCCACATCAGCACCTGGAACGCGATCACCGCCACGGTCAGCGCGGTCAGCACGCTGCGTGCCGAGCGGGTTCCCTCCCGTGCCTTATAGGCGAACAGCACGAACAGCACACCGAACATGGCGCCGCCGACAGCCAGCATCCACAGCACGGCGTACAGCCCGCCCCTGATCTGGTCCTCGGTGAGCCTGCGATCGGTGTTGCCCTCGATCAGTGCATCCGCGATCTCCCGCTCGCTGGCCACCATCAGCACGAAGCCCGCGATGAGCACTACTGCGGAGGCCACCCACAACCAGAACGAGGTCCGCACCGGGGGAGGCGGCGTGAACGTCGGCGCGGCACCCAGCCGGGGTTTGGGTGGCAGGCCCGCCGCCTCCCGCTCGAGGTCGGATTCCTCGTCGTCGCTCGGTCCGGTCACCATGGCCCTTCTCAGTCCAGCCACGCAGCGGCGTCGGCAGCCCAGTAGGTCAGGATCATGTCAGCGCCCGCCCGGCGGATCGAGGTGAGCACCTCGAGGATGGTGCGTTTGCGGTCCAGCCAGCCGTTGGCGACCGCGGCTTCCACCATGGCGTACTCACCGGACACGTGATAGGCCGCCACCGGGACGTTGGAGATCTCCGCGGCAGCGGACAGCACATCCAGGTAAGCCAGCGCGGGCTTGATCATGATGATGTCCGCGCCTTCGGCCAGGTCCAGCTCGATCTCACGCAGGGCTTCGCGCGCGTTGCCTGGATCTTGCTGGTAGGTCTTGCGGTCACCCTTGAGCTGCGAGTCCACCGCCTCGCGGAAGGGACCGTAGAACGCGCTGGCGAACTTCGCCGAGTACGCCAGGATGCCGATCTGGTCGTGTCCGGCCTCGTCGAGCGCGTCCCGGATGACGCCGACCTGGCCGTCCATCATTCCGCTCGGGCCCAGCACATGCGCGCCCGCTTCGGCCTGCGCGACGGCCATCTCGGCGTAGCGCGCCAGCGTCGCGTCGTTGTCCACCCGGCCGTCGGCGTCGAGCACCCCGCAGTGGCCGTGGTCGGTGAACTCGTCGAGGCAGGTGTCGGCCATCAGCACGGTGTCGTCGCCGAACTCGGCCCGCAGGTCGCGCAGCGCGACATTGAGGACGCCGTTCGGGTCGGTCCCGCCCGAGCCGATGGCATCCCGCGTGTGCGGCACACCGAACAGCATGATCCCGCCGGCGCCCGCGCGGACCGCTTCCAGTGCGGCCTTGCGGAGGGATTCCCTTGAATGCTGGACAACACCCGGCATGCTGGCGATCGGGCGAGGTTCGGTCAGCCCCTCGGCCACGAACATCGGCAGGATCAGTTGGCGGGGCCGCACGGTCGTTTCGCTCACCAGGCGGCGCAGCGCCTCCGTGCTCCGCAACCGGCGTGGTCGATGCTCAGGAAACACCCCTCAGACGGTACTCCGGGCACGCGCTGAAAGACGCCATGGGTGCGTTCAACGTGGTGAAAGGCGCTTTC
>JBOHER010000158.1:0-5812 GCA_050701115.1 Haloechinothrix sp.
TTCACGCACGACACCACGCGAGCAGTGAACCTCACCAGCCAGAGGGCAAGGGTCTGCCTTCGGCGAATCCGGCGGCTGATTGCACGCCGATCACCGCGCGCTGGTGGAACTCGGTGACGGTGCGCGCGCCTGCGTAGGTGCAGGCCGAGCGAACCCCCGAGCAGATGGCGTCCAGCAGGTCTTCCACGCTGCGGCGGATCGGGTCGAGTTCCATCCGCGAAGAGGAGATCCCTTCCTCGAACAAGGCCTTGCGGGCCTGGTCGAAGGCGCCCTCACCAGTTGTGCGGGCACCCACCGCCCGTTTGGATGCCATACCGAAGGATTCCTTGTACGGCGTGCCGCGCTCGTCGTAGTGCAGGTCGCCGGGGGATTCGTAGGTCCCGGCGAACCAGGAGCCGATCATCGCCGCGGACGCGCCCGCCGCAAGGGCGAGCGCCACGTCGCGGGGATGCCGCACCCCGCCGTCCGCCCACACGTGCTTGCCCAGTTCTGCCGCTGCGTCGGCACATTCGGCAACCGCGGAGAACTGCGGACGGCCCACCCCGGTCATCATCCGGGTGGTGCACATCGCGCCCGGTCCGACGCCCACCTTCACCACGTCGGCGCCCGCCGTGATCAGGTCCCGGGTGCCCTGCGCGGTCACCACGTTGCCTGCGACCACCGGGATCTCGGGGTGAACCGAGCGCACCGCCTTGAGCGCGGCCAGCATCTTGTCCTGATGGCCATGCGCGGTGTCCACCACGAGCACATCGATATCGGCATCCAGCAGTGCCCGGGCCTTGGCGGCCACATCCCCGTTCACGCCGATCGCCGCGGCCACTCGCAACCGGCCTCGCGCGTCGACCGCTGGGGTGTACAACTTCGAGCGCAGCGCTGCGACCGGTGTCAGCACACCGGCCAGCCTCCCGTCGTCGTCCAGCCCGAGCGCCACCGTCGCACCGTGCGCGTGCAGTTGCTCGAACACCTCCTGCGGCGGCGTGCTCAGCGGTAGCGCCACCGGGGCGGGCTCGGCGACATCGGCCAGCCGCGCGAACCGATCGACCCCCGCGCACGCTGCCTCGCGCACGATGCCCACCGGGCGGCCCTCGGCGTCGACCACCACGACCGCGCCATGAGCGCGCTTACCGGTCAGGTTCACCGCGTCCACGACCGCGTCGGTGGGGGAGAGCACCAGCGGGGTGTCCCAGGTCCTGTTGCGGTGCTTGACCCAACTGACGATGCCGGCCACCGCCGCCGGGTCCACGTCCTGGGGCAGCACGACCAGGCCACCCCTGCGGGCGACAGTCTCGGCCATCCGCCTGCCCGCGACGGCGGTCATGTTGGCGACGACCACTGGAATCGTCGTTCCAGTGCCGTCCACGCCGGACAAGTCGACGTCGAATCGTGACTCGACCGATGACGGGCTCGGCACCAGGAAGACGTCGTCGTAGGTCAGTTCATGGGCTGGAATGTGATCGTTGAGGAACCGCACGGGTCCACGCTACGTGTATACGCACGCCGCACGTGCGGATACCGAGGGTATCCGGGACTATCGTGGCTGGTTACTTGTGGGTAAAGTTACCGCTGGTAGGTAATGGCTTCGATCGAAGGTGAGTTCATCGTGCCCCTGAACCGCGACGACGTTCGCGCCCAGCTCGCCGAGCCGCTCCGGCTGCCGTGCGGTACGACGCTGCCGCATCGGCTGGCCAAGTCGGCATTGAGCGAGCAGCTGGGTGATCGGCGCAATCAGCCCACCGGCGAGCTGGTCGAGCTCTACCGGGCCTGGGCCGAAGGTGGCGGCGGTGTGCTGCTGACCGGCAATGTCATGGTGGACCCGAGGGCGCTCGGCGAGCCGCGCAATGTCGCGGTGCCCCACCGGCCGTCGGCGGAGGCCTACCGACCCTGGGCTGATGCGGTCGCCGGGACCGACGCCCAGATATGGGTGCAGCTCAACCATCCTGGGCGGCAGAGTCCGCGGTTCCTCTCCCGCAGGCCGGTGGCACCCTCAGCGGTGCCGTTCGGTGACCGCGGGATCCGATCCGCGTTCGCGCCTCCGCGCGCGCTGACCGGCGAGGAGATCGAGGCGATCATCGATCGGTTCGCCCTGGGCGCCGAGACCTTCGTCGACGCGGGCTTCTCCGGAGTGCAGATCCACGGCGCGCACGGTTACCTGGTTTCGCAGTTCCTGTCGCCGCTGACCAATCTGCGCGAGGACTCCTGGGGTGGCGATGCGACCCGGCGCAGGCGGTTCCTGCTCGAACTCGTCGGGGCGATCAGGGCGCGGATCGGCGACCGCGTCCCATTGTCGGTCAAACTGAACAGCGCGGACTTCCAGCGAGGTGGCTTCTCCGAGGACGAGTCCCTGCAGGTGGTCCGAGAGCTGGGCGAGGCAGGTCTCGACCTGCTCGAGATTTCCGGTGGTACCTATGAGAAGGCCGCGATGATGGGCCTCGGGCGTGCGAGTACCGCCAGCAGGGAGGCCTACTTCCTGGGCTACGCAAGGAAAGCGCGTCAGGTGAGCGACGTCCCGTTGATGGTCACCGGTGGGTTCAGCACACCGGAGGCGATGGCTGAGGCGCTGCGCGACGGCGCGCTGGACCTGATCGGACTCGGCAGGCCGGTGATCGTCGCGCCGGACCTGCCGCGCAGGCTGCTCGCCGACGACGACGCGCGCGCCGAGCGGCTCTGCCCCAAGGTGGGGATCAAGCTCGCGGACAACCTGCTCGAGATCCAGTGGCACACCCAGCAGATGCACCGGGTTGCCTCGGGCAGGCAGGTCGACCCACGCCGCGGCGCGGTGCGGGCCCTCACGGTGGGACTCACCAGGGACCCGCTCAACGCCATGCGCCGGGTGCGAGCCTGAGCGCCCCGCTGCCCTAGCGAAGCAGGGCACGGACGGCATCGATGGTGTCGGCATCTGCCGCGTCCTTGTCCGGCCGATAGCGCACTACGCGTGCGAATCGAAGCGCGACTCCTCCCGGATAGCGGCTGGTGGTCTGCACACCGTCGAGCGCGATCTCTACGACCAGTTCCGGCCTGGTGTGCACAGATGGCCCGAGCGTCGACCATGCCCCCACTCCGCAGCCAGCACTACGAGGTCGAGCGTGTGCACCGGCTTCACCTTCAACCAGGCGCGACCCCGGCGGCCAGCGGCGTAGGGGGAGTCGAGCGATTTCACCATCACCCCCTCATGGCCTGCGGCGAAGGATCTCTCGAGTAGAACTTCGGGATCCCGCGGGTTGCGCTCGCCTGCGATCACATGCTCGCCCGCCACCCGGCGCAGCGCGTCCTGCCGCTCATGCAGCGGAGCGTCGAGCAGGTCGACGCCGTCCAACTGCAGACAGTCGAAGAAGTACGGGCGCAACAGCAGCGCCCGAACCTGCTGATCGCGGGTGCTGCCGAAGCGCGCCATCGTCTGCTGGAACGGCCGAGGTCTGCCATCGTTGGTGAGCGCGAGCGTTTCCCCATCCAGGACAACGGAATCACACGGCAGCGCCCGAACGAGCTCGGCCAGTTCGCCGACATGGGCGGTGATGTCGCGCAGCGTCCGCGTCCACACTCGAACGTCGTCGTCGTTGCGGTGCACCTGAATCCGGGCACCGTCCATTTTGTACTCGACTACAGAGTTTCTTAGCTCGGCCAAGGCATCGGCCAGCGACTCGGCGGGCGAGGCGAGCATGGGACGAACCGGCCTGCCGAGCTCGAGGCGGAATTCCCCGAGCGACTCAGCACCGCCGGACAGGGCCGCCTCCGCGGTGGCCTGCAGCCTGCCCGAGAGCATGAAGGCGCGGCGGACCGCCTCGCCCGGCACCTCAGCGGCAGCGCCGATGCCGTCGAGCATGATGCCCTCAAGCGCACCTTGCCGCAGCTCGCCGGTGAGCAACTGGAACAGGAAGCGTTGTTCGGGCTCGGTCGCGCGGGCGAACAGCGCGCTGAGCGCATGCGTGCGCCGCTTCGCCGAACCGGCACCGGTCATCGCCGCGATGCCCGCCAGCGCCGCGTCCACATCGGACACTGTCAGAGTGCGTTCGCCCGAGGGCGGCACATCCAACCCGGCCAAGGTCCGCCACCCGGTGCCGATCCGGCCCCGCGCCGGCTGCCCGGCCAGGAATGCGACCACGGCCCCGCGGTTGCCCGGTTGCGCGGTGCGCAGCAGTTCGGCCAGTGCGCGGACCTTCGCCGTGCGGGCGCGGGTGGCTGTCAGCGCGGCGGAAGTGTCCACGACATCGGCGAACAGCATGGTCACATCATGCCCGGCGGTACCGACAAGATGAGCCGTGTCGCACACCTATTCCCGGCCGCGGTGCGCTCCTCGCTCGCTGGCGCTCGCTGCGATGCTCGCGCAGCCTTCATCTCCCCTCAGGTGTTGCCGCGAGCCATCCGCAGCACGTCCAGCTCCTCATCGAGCTGGGTCTTGGTGAGCTTGCCGTTGTCCAGGTGCCCGCGTTCGATGACGACCTCGCGAACCGTCTTGCCTTCTTTGAGGGCCTGCTTGGCGACCGCGGCCGCTTCCTCGTAGCCGATGTAGGCGTTGAGCGGCGTGACGATGGAGGGAGAGCCTTCCGCGTAGGCGCGCGCCCGGTCGGCATTGGCCTGCACCCCCACGAACACCTTGTCGGCGAGCAGCCGGGAGGCAGCAGCCAGCAGCCGCGCCGATTCGAGCACGTTGCGCGCGATCACCGGCAGGTTCACGTTGAGCTGGAAGTTGCCTTGTGCGCCTGCGAAGGCCACCGCTGCGTCATTGCCGATGACCTGTGCCACCACCTGCAGCGTGGCTTCGCAGATCACCGGGTTGACTTTGCCCGGCATGATCGACGATCCGGGTTGCAGGTCCGGCAGGGCCAGTTCGGCGAGTCCGGTGCGGGGTCCGGAACCCAGCCAGCGGACGTCGTTGGCGATCTTGTTCAGCGAGACGGCGATGGTGCGCAGGTGCCCTGAGGTCTCCACCACGCCGTCCTGGCTGGCCTGCGCCTCGAAGTGGTCGCGGGCTTCGACCAACGGCAATCCGGTCACCTTGCCGAGCTCATCGGCTACCGCTGCGCCGAACCCGGGCGGCGCGTTGAGCCCAGAGCCGACCGCGGTGCCGCCGATGGGCAGTTCGGCGAGCCTGCTCAGCCCTGAGGACAACCGCTCGACGCCGAACCTGATTTGCGCGGCCCACGCGCCCGCTTCCTGCCCCAAGGTGATCGGAACGGCGTCCATCAGGTGCGTTCGGCCCGACTTCACCAGCTCGGCCCACTCGGCGGCGCGAGCCTCGATGGTGCCTGCGAGGTGCTCCAGCGCCGGGATCACATCGGTGATGACGGCCTCGGTCGCGGCGACGCGAATGGTGGTCGGGAAGGTGTCGTTGGACGACTGGGAGGCGTTGACGTGGTCGTTGGGGTGCACGTCGCGGCCGAGCGCGCGGGTGGCCAGGGTCGCGATGACCTCGTTGGCGTTCATGTTCGACGAGGTGCCCGAGCCGGTCTGGAAGACGTCGATGGGAAAGTGCTCGTCGTGTCTGCCGTCAGCGACCTCGTCGGCCGCGTTGGCGATGGCAGCGGCCAGGTCGGCGTCCAGTACGCCGAGCCGCGCGTTCACTCGGGCCGCTGCCGCCTTGAGCAGGCCAAGCGCTCGGATCTGGGCGCGCTCGAGCCCGCGTCCGGAGATCGGGAAGTTCTCGACGGCCCGTTGGGTCTGTGCGCGGTACAGGGCGTGCACGGGTACCCGGACCTCGCCCATCGTGTCGTGTTCGATCCGGTATTCCTGGTCAGCCATGCCTCCGAGTGTGGACCGGGTTGCCCGCTGGGGCCAGGGCAGGCGTGCAGTGATGCGCATGAAGGGACCTTTGGTG
>JBOHER010000159.1:0-4023 GCA_050701115.1 Haloechinothrix sp.
GGAGTTCGGCGAACTGGTCGATGTGGTAGCAGTACGGCTTCGTCTTGCCTTCCACCGAAGGCGTGCCGTCCGGGTTCTGCTTGAGCCACATCATCTCTGGCTCGGTGCCGACACGCAGGTGCAGCCCCGTTTCCTGCTCGAACTCCTGGTGGATCCTGCGCAGGTTGCCGCGGCAGTCCGACGTCAGGTATGCACCGCCGTCGACATCCTCTTCCTTGCCACGGAAGAGGGTGCAGAAGACGCGCGCGGTCTGGGGGTCCCATGGAAGAACGCAGAAGGTGTCGACGTCGGGGATGCCCACCAGTTCGCGGGACTCCGCGCCATAACCGATGTAGTCGCCATGCCGGTCGATGAACAGGTTCGCGGTCGCTCCGTAGACAAGCTGGAAGCCGCCACGCGCGAAGCGCTCCCAATGTGCGGCCGGGATGCCCTTGCCCAGGATCCGGCCGGTGACCGACACGAACTGAAGGTAGATGTAGCGCACGCCGCGTTCATCGATTTCCCGGCGGACGCCGTCGATCCGGTCATCCCGGCCCGGTTGTGCGAGAAAATTCTCGAGATCGGAACTCATGTGTCGCCTCCTTGTCCGGCTCTCTCACCGGCTCCGGCGCTGGGTTGTCTGGGTGGGGCTGTGGTGTACAACACTCTTACTGTCCACACGCAGTAAACTCCGTATCGCGTGACGATACAACCCTTTGTTGCAAACTCACCCTGTCCGCAGCGCGCGACTGGCGCCGACCCGACCGCCCTTATCGGCGTCGACCTGCGATAACACGCTGCCGACCTACTCAGGAGAAATCAGAGCTACGGCGTTACAGTTGACACCGGTTGGTCACCAGAAGAGATCAACCGTCCACCGAGGGGACGTGGCGACGCCATGACAGAAGAGAACAACGCGGCTCTCACCGATCTCGGCGAGGTCACCGGACTCGAAGAGGCCCTGAGTGCGGTGATCGCCGACCGGGTCCGCGAGTTCCGGATCCGGCATGGCTGGACCGTCGGCAGGCTCGCCACGGCGAGTGGCCTGTCCAAAGGCATGCTGTCCAAGATCGAGAACATGCAGGCCTCGCCCAGCCTTGCCACCCTGGCCCGGCTCTCCGAAGCGCTATCGGTGCCGGTAACCGCGTTCTTCCGTGGCCTGTCCGAGGAACAGGACATGGTCTTCGTCAAGGCGGGTAGCGGCCTGGACATCCACCACAAGGGTTCAGGCCCTGGACATCGCTATCAGTTGCTTGGCACGATGCGCGCCCCCCACGACAGTCTCGAACCCATGCTGGTGACGCTGACCGAGCGAACCGAGATGTTCCCCCTTTACCAGCATGCCGGCACAGAGTTGATCTTCATGATCTCCGGAAAGATGGAGTACTGCTACGGCAGCGCGCGTTACGTGCTCGAGCCGGGAGACGCCATCCAGTTCGTCGGCGAGGTCATGCACGGACCAGGCGAACTGATCACGCTGCCGATCCAGTTCCTTGCCGTCAAGTCGGTGACACCCGGCGGTTGAGCGAACGGACTTCCACCCAATGTTTCATAACAGTGGACAGCGTTCACTGGACGTCGTAGGCTGACGACAGTTCTCGCGCGACGACGCGCAGCGAGATGTGACTCGATCAGCTCCGAAAGGCGTCGCCATGACTGGTGGAAGTCCTGGACACCGAGCGGTGAACGGCACCCGTAAGGGCAGGCCGTCGCGCTATTCAGCGTTCAGTCTGTTGCGGCATGGTGTGTCGCGTTCGGATTGGCCGCGTGCGTGGCGGGCGCATCCGTTGAAGGATCGCTATGACGTGGTGATCGTGGGTGGGGGTGTGCATGGTCTGGCGACCGCGCACTACCTGGCCACCAACCATGGGATCCGCGATGTCGCGGTGCTGGACAAGGGCTATCTGGGTGGCGGGGGGTCGGGGCGGAATACGGCGATCCTGCGGTCGAACTATCTGACGCCGGAGGGTGTCCGGTTCTATGACCGTTCGCTGCAGCTCTATCAGCACCTTGCGGCGGATTTGAACTTCAACGTGATGTTCTCCCAGCGCGGTCACATGACGCTGGCGCACAACGACAGTTCGCTGCGCACCATGCGCTGGCGGGCGGAGGTGAACAAGCTGCAGGGCATCGATTCGGATGTGATCGATCCCGGCGAGGTCAAGAAGCTGGTGCCGTATCTGGATACCGCGGATGACGTGCGCTACCCGATCCTGGGTGCCCTGTATCACCCGCCGGGCGGGATCATCCGGCACGACGCGGTGGTGTGGGGGTATGCGCGGTCGGCGGATGCGCGGGGGGTGCATCTGCACCAGAACACCGAGGTCACCGGGATCGATGTCCGGGCGGGCCGGGTGAGCGGGGTGCGGACCAGCCGGGGCCGGATCTCGGCGCCGGTGGTGGTCAACTGCACGGCGGGCTGGTCGACGCTGATCTCCGACATGGCCGGCGTGGACATGCCGGTGACCACCTCGCCGTTGCAGGCGGCGGTCACCGAGCCGGTGCGGCCGTTTTTGGGCACGGTGGTGGTGTCGGGCACCCTGCACGTCTATGTCAGCCAGACCGATCGCGGTGAGCTGGTGTTCGGCGCCAGCGTGGACCCGTTCACCTCGTATTCGATGCGCGGATCGCTCGAGTTCGCCGAGGGCCTGGCCGGGCATGTGCTGGAGTTGATGCCCGCGGTGTCGAAGATGCGGCTGCTGCGGCAGTGGGCCGGGCTGTGCGATATGACCCCGGACTATTCGCCGATCATGGGCCCGACCCCGGTCGAGGGGTTCTATGTGGACGTCGGTTGGGGGACCTACGGCTTCAAGGCCGGGCCGGTCGCGGGCGAAGCGATGGCCGACTGCATCGCCCATCAGCGTCCGCCGGAGATCATCTCCGCGTTCGGTCTGGACCGGTTCGCCGCCGGGCATCTGGTCGGTGAGAAGGGCGCGGCGGCGGTCGGTCACTGAGCGAGCCCGAGCCAGCACATTCTTGGAGAGGAACCCCTTCGATGATTCAGCTTCCCTGCCCGTGGTGCGGCCCCCGCAACGTCACCGAGTTCCGGTACCAGGGCGAGGCCACCACCCGGCCCGACGTGGGCGCGACGACCCCCGAGGAATGGCGGCGCTACCTGTACTTCCGCCGCAACCCCTGCGGATGGGTGGAGGAGAACTGGTACCACACCGCCGGCTGCCGGCGCTTCTTCCGGCTCCGGCGCAATACCGCGAGCAACGAAAACCACAGTGTTTCTACTCCTCAGTCAGCGGGAGGATCGTGATGAGCCAGCAGCGCACACATGCCGCGCACGGCGTCGGCCGGATGCGGCTGGAACCCCAGCCCGGCGAGGTGATCGACCGCACGCGCACACTGGATTTCTCCTGGAATGGCACGACCTTCCCCGCGCACCCGGGAGACACCATCATCTCCGCGCTGGCCGCTGCCGGGGAACGGGTGTTCTCCCGCAGCTTCAAGTACCACCGCAGGCGGGGGCTGCTCACCGCGAGCTTCCACGACCCGGGTTGCATGGTGCAGGTCGGGGACGAACCGAATGTGCGGGGCGCGCACCGGCTCGTCGAACCGGGCATGCGGGTGTCGTCGCAAAACACCTGGCCGTCGCTGCGCTTCGACGTCAAGTCGATCAACTCCTTCGCGGCGCGGTTCATGTCGGCCGGCTTCTACTACAAGACGTTCATGAAGCCGGAATTCCTGTGGCCCACCTACGAAAAGGTGCTGCGCCGCTTCGTGCACGCCGGCGAGATCTCGCCCGACACCCCGCACGCCTACCACGACAAGCGCTACGCCCACCCGGACGTGCTGATCGCGGGCGGTGGACCGGCGGGGATGGTGGCGGCGATCTCCGCTGCCGCCGCCGGGGCGCGCGTGATGCTGGTGGAGGAGGAACACCAGTTGGGCGGGCACCTGCGATGGGCCGACCCGGCGGCGCTGGCCGATCTGACCGCGCAGGTGTACGCGGCCGACGGGATCGAGGTGCTGACCAACTCGGTGGTGCTCGGCCGCTACGACGAGAATTGGATGGCCGTGGTGCAGCGGTCCCTGCCC
>JBOHER010000160.1:0-7094 GCA_050701115.1 Haloechinothrix sp.
TGGGACCAGCTCGCCGCACTGGACATCCGGGTCGTCATCGGCGTCGTTGACCGGCTGCGCGCCGAGAACGACGTCCTGAAAGCTATCGTCCTCGACGACGGGCAGGAGTTCCCCGCAGACGCACTGGTGGTGGCCCCCCGGTTCATTGCACGGGCAGACCTGTACGAACAGCTCGGCGGAACACCCAAGAAGCATCCGACCGGCGGAACGTTCATCGCGACGGACGCAGCGGGACGGACGGAGATCCCCGGCGTATGGGCAGCAGGAAACGCCAGCGACCTAGGGGCGATGGTCGCTGCCGCAACGGGAGCCGCGGTCGCGACCGCCGCCGTCATGAACGCAGACCTCTTGGCCGAGGACGTCGATGCCGCCGTTCGAGCACGATCCGAACCCTTCTCCGCTGCCATGGAGGCACGCATGACGACGCGGGTGCTCGGTGAACGCCGACACGGTCTGGACGCACCGCATCGGCTCCCAGTTCGGTGACCGACGGAAATCGTCATCTGAGCGAGTTCCGGTAGGTGGAGGAGTCCCTCCAAAGACTTCTCACCACAGTTCTTGGATCCACCGGCTTACCCGGATATCGAAAGGTGATGGGGACCAGAGCATGCCGTCACAAGCTTGGTGGTCGTGTCCACGCGTCCCAGCTGTGCGCCACCGCTTACAACGATGCATAGAGCGCTCTCTCGAAGTCGTTGTACATTTTCATCGCCTCGGGGGTCACGAACGGCAGGAACTGGGTATAGATCGCCCCGGTGATACCCGTTGCGCGATCAACCCAGAAGTGTGTGTTCAGCAGGCCCGCCCACGCACCGCTCCCAGCGGCACGCATACCGGGTGCCTGCTCCGTGTTCAGCAAGAGCCCGTAGCCCCATTTGTGGCCGGGACCGGCATTGAATGACTCGGTCGCCGCCGGGTCAGCCGTCGGGATCGATGCTGGGAAGTCAAGGTCACCGATCTGATTGCTGAACGCGGCGTCGACCGTGGACTTCTCCAGGATCTTCGTGCCCTCGAAGGTGCCGTCGTGGAGCAGGGCTCGCTGGAACGTGAGGTAGTCGTGCGGCGTTGAATGCAGGCCGTGACCCCCGGCGAAGTATTCCGGCTGCTGGTTGAGCTCGATGTCGGTGACCGTCCACCGTCCGTCTTCGCCCTTCATGTGTATGGGGGTTGCGTTGGCATGCTGGGCGGAGCTCATCAGGAACGCAGTCTCATGCATCCCAAGCGGCTCGGTAATACTCTCCTTGATCACGACATCAAGCCCAACCCCGCTCGTGGCCTCGACGACCTTGCCGAGCCAATCGATGTTGATGCCGTACTCGAAGACGGTGCCCGGATCGGCTACCAGCGGAGCAGTGAAGATGACGTTGAAGCCGGACAACACATTGGGCGTGCCGGTAGCTGCCTCCCACCGGACCAGCTCGGCGTTCCAGAACCAGTAACCGAGCCCAGCGGTATGCGTGATCAATTGCTTGACCGTTGCCCGGCCGGCCGGTGGGCGCAACCTCGGAGTTTCGCCGTCGAATCCGTCCAGCACCTGGAGCTTGGCGAAGTCGGGGCAGTAAGTGTCGACAGGGGCGTCGAGGTCTAGGTTGCCATTCTCCATCTGCTGTAATGCGGCGACCGTAGCCACCATCTTCGTCATCGACATGATCCGGAAGTGGGTGTCGGCGGTAACTGGGTCTCTGCCGCCGGCCATACGGGGCCCTGCCGCTCCCTCGTAGATCACACCGCTACGGTCGGCCGCCATTGCGACCACGTTGGGTACGGCGCCACTCTCGACGGCGTCCTGCAGCACCCTATCTATCGAGGAAGTCACGGTCGTCTCCTTGAACTATGGACGCTGCGTGCCGCGTGACGGACATCCGGCGTGTCGTGAACCGACTTCACTGCCGAGCCCTGAGCCGACCTCGATGTCCGCATCGCGATCACGCTGTTCGGCTGAACACCATCATCCTCTTGCTGAGATCCAGATCACAAGAAGCCAGCGGTCATCATGTCGAAGGGGCCGCCACTCGTGCGACCGGGGGCCCGCCGGTGCGCCCGCTAACGACCCTCGACCGGCACGTGCTCGGCCAAGAACCGATCGAGCACATGACGGGTGATCTGGGTGTTGACGTTGCCCCATGCCACATCGAAGGCGTGCAGGGCGTAGGGCAGGCTCACCGCGGTGTGCGGCGCATCGACGCGCTCGAGCGCGGCAGCCAGCAACGTCATCTGCTCATGCGACACGATGGTGTCCCGCTCACCGTGCGCGAGCAGCGTCGGCGGTAGGCCCAACCGCACGTCGTGCACCGGGGAGCTCCGCCGGTAGCGGTCAGCGACCTCATCCGGTGTCCCGCCGAGGTAGTTCTCCAGCGGACGCTTCCACCGGGGTGAGCTCACTCGCCAAGCCCGGACAAGATCGGTCGGGCCGTATAGGGCCACCACCGCGGCGACCGTCGGATCCCCCAGTGGGCAGCTTGGCTGGAAGGGGGCATCGGCCGCTACCGCGTAGCCGACATGCAGCGCGAGGTGGGCGCCCGCCGAGCGACCGGCAAGGATGACCCGGCTCGGATCCACCTGGTAGTCCGCGGCATGCGCTTTCACCCACCCGAGGGCGCAGGCGACATCGGCTGGGGCCGCCTGCCAATTGGGCTGTGGGCTCAGCCGGTACTCGATGTCGAAAACCGTGTAGCCGCGATCGTTGAACCATTTGTTCCACTTCGGGGCGGCTCCGCGCGTGCCACCGGACCAGGATCCGCCGTGCACCCATACCACCGCCGGTCGCGGTTCGTCGCCCGCGCGAGGTGCTTCCCAGACGTCGAGCCGCAACTCCCGCCCGTCCGGCATCGCGTAGGTGACACTGCGGCTGAGGTCGGGTTCCCCCAGGTTGAGCTGGCTGAACAGCGCGTCCCAGAGCGAAAGGCGCACGCCGTAGGCGTCGGCGGTCCGCCATTGCGACACCAGCGGCACGCTGATCACCACCGCCGTGCACGTGATCACTACCGCGAGCAAACCGGCAGGCAGCCGCCGGCCCAGCCGGTAGCTGACCGCGGCGAGCGCCAACGCCACCAGGGCGACGACGAGGAAAACCGGCAAGATCGCCATGATCACCATGCCGACCACGTCCCACTGCTCCACCGGCACCAGAACGACGGCGGCAACCACGATCAGCAGAGCCGTCAGCAGAATGGCTCCACCCGAACTCAGCACCCGACCGCTGATCATCGAGGGCGCTCAGCCGCACGGCGGTTGGTAGGGGAACTGCCCGGCGTTGCGCTGCCATTGCTCGGGGGTGAGCACGCCCCTTGTCGTCGTGCAGATCCGCGCAATGGCGCGCTCACCGTCCAGGTCCCACAGCCGCGCGGTGTTGTCGCCGCCCCCGGTGGCGAGGACATCGCCAACCGGACTGAACGCGAGCACGTGCTCGGTGCCAACGTGGTCGGTGATCGCTTGGCCGATCGGCACCACTTCGGCGGGGTCGGACACGTCCCAGATGCGGATCGTGGTGTCCGAGCTTCCTGATGCCAGCGTGCGGCCGTCCCGGCTGAAGGACACCGAGCCGATCGCCTCGGTGTGCGCCGTGAGTGGCCTGCCCAGCGGCGTCGCTCGGGCCGGGTCGCGGACATCCCACAGCCGGATGGTCTTGTCCCCGCTGCCGGTGGCAAGCAGGTTGCCGTCCGGGCTGAAGGCAGCGGCGAGCACATCCCCGGTGTGCGCGGTGAGTGGCCCGCCCAGCGGCGTCGCTCGGGCCGGGTCGCGGACGTCCCACAGCCGGATCGTCTGGTCGCTGCTCACCGTGACCAGCGTGCTGCCGTCCGGGCTGAATGCCGTCGTGTTGACGTAGCCGGTGTGCCCGGTGAGCGGCTCGCCGACCCGTCCCGGCTCGCTGGGATCGGTGATGTCCCACAGGGCGACGCTCTCGTCGTCATCGCCGGTCGCCAGCGTGCGCCCGTCAGGGCTGATCGCCAGCGGCGCGGCATACCGGGTGTCCAACCGCAGCGGCTTGCCGATGGGCTTGGCTCGTTTCGGGTCCGACACGTCCCACAGCCGGACCGTCTTGTCGCCCGATGCGGTCGCCAGCAGTCGCCCATTCGGGCCGAACACCTGGTGCGTCACGTAGCCACGGTGCCCGACCAGCGGTCGCCCGAGCGGCATCGGATCGGCAGGATCGGCGACGTCCCAGAGCCGGACGGTCGCGTCCGACGAACCGGTTGCGAGCACCCGTCCATCGGGGCGGAATCCCGGTGTGGTCACCTCCTCGGTGTGGCCGAGCAGGATGGTTCGGGGTATCGACCAGAGCCGGACCACGCCATCCCCACTGCCGGTGGACAGGGTGCGCCCGTCCGGACTGACGCCCACAGCGAACACGCCGTTGCCGCGCGATTCCAGCGGCTGCCCGAGCGGAATCGCGCGGTCGGCGTCGGTCACGTTCCACAGCCGGACCGTGCTGTCGTGGCCGCCACTGGCCAACATGGTGCCGTCCGGGCTGAACAGCACCGACCACACCGGTGCGGTGTGTCCGGACAATGGTGGACCGAGGGGTTCGCCGGTGGCAACGTCCCAGCGGCGCACGGTCTTGTCGTCGCCGCCCGACGCCAGCACCCGGCTGTCCGGGCTGAACGCCACCGAGTGCACATCGCCGGTGTGCCCGGTGAGCGGCTGCCCCCGCGGTGTGGCCTCCGCCGGATCGGTGACGTCCCAGATCCGAACGGTCCCGTCGTCGCCGGTGGTCGCCAGGCTTTGTCCGTCCGGGCTGAACGCCACCGAGCGGACCGCGGCGGTGTGCCCGGAAAGTGACTCGCCCAGGCGGGTGGGTTTCGCCGGGTCGGCCACGTTCCACAGCCCCGCGGTGTGGTCCTCGTTGGCGGTGACGAGCGTCGTGCCGTCCGGGCTGAACGCCACCAAGTAGATGGTGCCGTTGCCGGGTGCGACCGGCTTTCCGATGAGTTTCGGGTGCTCGCGGTCGGCGACGTCCCACAGGCGGAGGGTGTGGTCGTCGCCCGCGGTCGCCAGGGTGCGGCCATCGGGGCTGAACACCGCCGTGCTCACCCAACTGGTGTGCCCGTCGAGCGGGGTGCCCAGCGGCCGCGGATTGTCCCGGTCGCGCACATCCCACAGCCGCACGGTGCGGTCGTAGCTGGCCGTGGCCAGCGTGCCGCCGTCCGGGCTGAAGGAAGTCAGGTACACCGCGCCGGTGTGCCCGCCAAGCGGCTTGGCCAGCGGCATCTGCTGCAGGGACAGCAGCCGGGTGTAGATCGAGGTGTCCTCCGGCCGCAACAGGTGGGCGGCGAGGGCAAGCTGAGCCGCGACCGAGGGTTCGGTTTCCCGCAGGCGGTCGACCTCGGTGACCAGTTGCCGGTACTCCGCTTCGTCACGTTCGTTGATCGCCACCGCGGCGGCAACCCCGGCGATCAGGGCGAAAACGCACACCAACGCGACCGCGGCACGGCGGAGCCAGGTGCTGCGACGGCGGTGCTGCGCCGATGCGGCCAGAAACGCCGTGGCTACCGGTGTCGTCTCGACCGAGTCGAGTCCCTTCGCCCACCGTTCGGTGTTGTCCAGCCGTGCGCCGCGGTAGAGCAGGGAGGAATCGCGATCCTGCTCCGCCCACGCGGCCGCGTCCATTTCCAGCCGCTGCCGAGCCAGGGTGTCCGCCCGATTGTCGTCGATCCAGCCGCGCAGCCGGGGCCACGCCTCCAGCAGCGCCTCATGGGTGATCTCGACCGACTCGGCGTCCAAGGTCACCAGGCGGGCCCTGGCGAGAACCTCGATGGCCTGTTCGGCTGCCGCACGGTCGCAGGCGTGATGGGTGATCAGCTCGCGCCGGGAGGCACGTCTGCGCACATCGCGGGTGGTTTCGCCGACCTGCACCAGGCGCAGCAGCATCCGGCGCGCCGCGAACCGACCCGCCTGGTTCAGTTCGGCCCATGCTCGCTCGGCGGTGGTGGCCACCGCACCGTGGATGCCGCCGGTGGCGCGGTATCCGGAGATGGTGAGCTTGCCCGCCTGACGTCGCTGCCAGGTGGCCAGCAGCGCGTGGGAGAGCAGTGGGAGCGCGCCGGCGTCGTAGCCTGCCGGGGTCACCTTGCCTTTCGTGAGACGCACCGTGACGCCGAGATCGGCCAGCATCAGCTCGACCAGGCCGGTCTCGAACTGCAGCCCGACCGCTTTGGCCGGCCGCACCATGGCATCCCTGAGCTCGCTTGCGCTCATCGCACCAAGGGCCATCTGGCGCGATTGCATGGCCTCGACCAGTTCCGGATACGCGAGGCATCGGTCGTAGAAGTCCGCGCGGACACCGAGCACGACGAGTCCAGGTGCGGGCGCGCCGTCAGCCGATGCGCAGATGGCGTGTAGTGCGTGGATGAACAGCAGCCTGGTGTCCTCGTCGGCACAGAGGGTGAACACTTCCTCGAACTGGTCGACGACCAGGACAAGGCCCGCGTCCGGTACGCCACGGTGGGCGGCGCATGCGGCGACCGCGTGGCGCACGTTGTCAGCGAACCCGGTCGTCGCGGTGGGGTCGGTGCCGTTACATGCGGATTCCGTGGCGTCCCGCAGGGATGCCGTGAGCTCGCCGATCTGCCTGCCGAGTTCCTCGAGCGGGTCGGCACCCGGCGTCATGGTCACGACCGGCCAGCCGGACGTCTGCTCGGGCGAGAGCGTGGTTGTGCTCAGTTCGGGTCCGAGACCAGCCCGCACCAGGGATGACTTACCCGCACCGGACGGGCCGACCAGGACAACGAATCCGCCGGACACCCTGGCTTGTCGCATCCGCTCGATGAGGTCCTTGGTGCTGCGCTCGCGACCGAAGAACCAGGCGGAATCCTCCTGCCGGAAGGAGGCCAAGCCACGATACGGACACGCGGCGACCTCGGGTGGCGCCGGTCGGGGTACGCCGTCGCGTGCCTGGTCCGGCGTGAGGGGGCTGGCCAGCGCCGACTCCCACAGCGCCTGCCAGGCGGCGACGTCGTAGAGACCCGGGACCACCGGCTGCGGTCGCCGCTTGCGCGCCTCACCGATCAGCACCCGCAGCACGGCGGCGAGGCCCGCGAAGCGGGCAGGCACGTTGCGGCCCCTGCGCCAGTCGCTGATCCGCTGGGCAGGCACCC
>JBOHER010000161.1:0-34027 GCA_050701115.1 Haloechinothrix sp.
CTCATGCTCGCCGCGATGGAGGGTGCCCTCGTGCTCGCTCGCGCCACCGGCGATCCGGACGTGCTGGAGCGCGTCGGCGACAGCCTCGCCGAGCTGCTCAGCAGGACGGACTGAGCGGCGCCTGGGCGGGGGTGCCGCGGGATTGGCGCTCCTGGTCAGGACCGGCCGGGGTTCTCCCCTGAGGGAATCCAGGATCTCCAGCGCATAATGAGGTCCGCTCCGGCCGATCAGGTCATCGGTGACCTGCTGTTCACCATTGATGAGCTCGTCCGTCGACAGCGCACCAGACCCCCGCAGGCGGCATCAAGCGGGCTGCCGGAACTTTCCGCGCCACCGATCCGAGGAAGCCGAACCGTGGGGAATCGGCGGCGCGGAAACCGCCGTCAAAGCGCCCGCTTGACCCCATCCTGATGCGGCGGCCCGGTCGAGCTGCACGCCGGCATATACGCGGAGAGGAACCGGACACGACGCACACCCAGCCGTGTCCACTCCACCGGGAAACGACTGCGCCGCCTCCTACGTCGGCGCCGAGCCTCCGGCGGCCGGGGCTCTGCCCACGGACCCGGGCACCACAAAGAGCGAACATGCGTTCGATCACACAGTGTTCTAGTGCGTCATGATTTGTGGCAGGTTGGCTCCGTTTACGGCCGATATGGGCCGGACACCCGCGCGTGTGACTGACTACTGCATCCGTCACTTGATGACGATTTCGTCGCCGTCGTTTGCCCGCAGCGAAAGTGCCCTCTCGTTGTCGATGACTGTTTGGAGTTGGGTGGGGTCGTCCTTCAACGTGTCGAGCATGGTGATTGTTCAATCCGACGCAAGCTCGAACGTCGCCATCCTGCCGAGGGCATGGCGCGCGACGGCGCGATGCCCGGGAGCGAATGCGAGCCAGAGCGCCCGGCCCGCCAAGCCGTTGAACTGGATCAGGGTCGCGACCACGATCTGCCCCGGTGGGGTGAGACCGACGATGCGCGGCACACCGAGGACGCCATGGTTGCCGAGGACCGCCTCCTCCGCTTCGTCGTGGAGTACGTCCCAACCGATCGGATGATCCGGCGCGCCGGTCGGTTCGAGGTGCAGGCCCAGCGCCTGGTGGGCCAGTCGTACCGCGGTGAATACGGCCGGCGAAGCGGCAGCGGCAACGCGGATCCATTCGGCGGGTGAGTGTTGTGCCTCGACGTCGATGGCGAATGCGTCGGCATAGTCGACTCGTCGGAGCCCGGCCAGTTCACGGGCTCGTGGCGGTATCGGCACCTGCGTGACCTGGGGCATCGGAACGTCTCCGTCCAGGGAAAACTATCTTTACGTGACGTATCGTATAGCATGTCGTCCATGTCGACAATGGGCCGACCACGCGATCCCGCCGTGAACGAGGCGATCTTGGTCGCCGCGCGCGAACTGCTGGTGGAGGTCGGCTATGCGAACCTCTCGATGGAGGGGGTTGCGGCGCGCGCTCGGGTCGGCAAACCGACCCTCTATCGGCGCTACCCGACGCGGGCCCTGCTGGTGTTCGACGCGATCTTCGGCAAGACCAAGACGCGGGCCATCCCCAACAGTGGCTCCATTCGGGCCGACTTGCAGGAGGCATACAACTGGGCGGTGGACGAATTCAATGCTCCCGAGGCACGGGCTGCCATTCCCGGGCTGTTGGCCGAGGTGGCCGCGAGTCCGGAACTGGGCCAACGCGTCCGTACGGTTGTGATCGGACCGGAGTACGGGAGGGTGCGCGCGGAGCTCGAGCTCGCACAGTGTCGCGGCGAAGTCCGGACCGACGCCGATCTGGACCTGATTATCGACGCGTTCATCGGGACCGCGCTCGCGCGGGTCATCCTGCTGGACCACCCCGTCGACTACCAGTACAGCAAACGCCTGGTGGACCTAGTGCTCGACGGCTCGGCAACTCGTTGAGGGAACACATGTGCGAACGATCCCACTCTCGCGCGTCAACTTTCTGGCTGGGTTCGTCGGTTTGATTGTGCGAGCAAGCGAACGACGCGAGCCAGACGTTGTCTCATGGCGCGGTCGTCGTGACGAGCAGGATCCGACCGGTCGACGAAAGGTCAGTCATCACAAGGTGATTCGTTCGAGTGGTGCGAGGAGACGGGGACCGATGAGCTGCTGGTGAACCTGCGCAAGAGCGAGAGGGACTTCTCACCGACCACGATGTATCGCGACTACGCGATGAGCACGGAGCTGTTCCATTGGGAGTCGCAGAACAGCACGTCCACCGATTCGCCGACCGGTGAGCGGTACTTCCACCATCGCGAGCAGGGGAGCCGCGTGGTCCTGTTCGTGCGGGATACGCCCACCGACGACCTTGGCGTCGCGCCGCTGCTGTGCTTGGGTCAGGCGTCGTATGTCGAACACCGTGGTGAGCGGCCGATCGCCATCACCTGGCGGCTGCACCGGCCGATGCCCGCGGACACGTTCACGGCGGCGAGTGTTGTGGCGGGATAAAAGCTTCAGTTCGTCGCGGGCGTCCGCGAAGGTGCGGAGCGTGGATGATGTCGCCGAAGCTCATGGGTGGTTGCCTATCACGTCAGGGCGTGATGGCTTCCACGAGCGCCCACACTCGGGTCGACGGATTGTGTTGGTGTTCCCCGATTCCCGGCCGAGGACAGCGCTGTTTGGCTCGATGGACTGCATCGTTCACTCCAGCGGAGAAGTCGTCGAATCGGAGATTGGCCTTGTCGTATTGCGGCAGGTGTTTCAGGAGTCGGCCGGCGACATGGTCGTAGCCATTCAAGCAGGCCTGGCAATTCTGGAAGTGGAGCAGCAGCCAGTACTCGAAGCACGGATTGGAGATTGCGAGCTTGACGCCCATATCGTGCGCCACCTTCAAAGCCAGAGTCAGGTCATACTCGTCAACATCGACAACGCACCACACGTCATCAAATTCACCTCGTCGATCGAGTACTGACGCATGTTCGACCAGCTTCATCGGATCAACACCCTGGGCCGCGATCTTCACCTTCACGGCCGGGTTCCGGACCCACTTCTTCAACCCTCGAAAGTATGTCGGCTCGGTCGACCGTCCGCCGCAGACCACGAGGATCTGAGAACTTGCCTCCCTGTACGCGCCGCGACGTACTCTTGAGTTCTCTCGACGTGTCATCGGCTGCGCACCGCGCGGGCGAAGTCCTGGGGGTCAAGTAGCGGTACCGCGCCGTAGCTGCCTCCCAGGTAGCGCCGTTCGGTGTTGTGTTCCTTTCGTGGCTTGAAGTCCGTGAGCGGGTAGAGGTTACTAGCTCCCTCTGCGTTCTTCTCGACAAACCAGACTTGGTCGCGCTGCAGCACGTCGTCGCCGAGCATCGTGCCCAGCAGGCTTGCGTCGTGGGTGGTGAAGACGAGCTGGGCCCCGTAGGGATTGGTGGCCTCGTCCTGAAACAGGCCGACCAGTCGAGCTGTGAGCAAGGGATGCAGGCTGGTATCGATCTCGTCGACAACCATTACATGTCCCGAATCGAGAGCGTCCAACACCATAGGAAGAAGTTGGAGCCACGACACCGTCCCTGCGGACTCGTCATCGAGTTCGAATTGCGTGTTGCTCTCGCCATGCTGCAGTCGCAGTGCGAACCGAGGCTCGGTCGCTCTAGGTACGAGGTTGTTCCGATGTCTCCGTAACTCCTTGAGCTCAGTAAGGATCTTATCGCGGTCGTGCAGCTCGGTTGACTGAAGGGCGCTCTCGAGTTTGGCAACGCGAGCTTCAATTGCGTGCGCATTCGCCAGATTTCGCGGATTGTCAGTCTCATCCAAATGAAGGTCCGTTATGCCGATGTCAGCTGCCTGGATCAGACCAACAAGTCGGTCGAGGTTTTCCGGGTTGCGTGCAATTAGTCGGCCTACCTGGTCGGCCACGCGCAGCGGGAGCCTTGGTGACGCGGTGGTGCGCATACGCAGTTGTGATCGGATCCAGCGGTAGACCGGCATCAATGATTCAAGCTTCGTCTGCGCGACAGCACTGAGGAATAGCGCGTTCGGTCGAGTGAGTTCCTCGATGAGTTCGAGCTTCGGTTTGACGTCTTCGATCGTCGTGCTGAATCTGATGTCATCACGAGTTCGCTCGAACAGTTTCCTCGGACGCTTCTTCGGGTAGGCGTATAGCCACTCCTCGAGAATCTCTTCATCGTTGAGGCTGAAGCCGTATGTGTAAGGGATGTTGTCGACGACCAACTCCACGACAAAGACGGACGGTGTTGATGCGCTCTCGGTCCTCAGGCGAAACGGGTGACGGGTAACGCCCTCGTCGGCATCCCAGCGGGCGAAAGACTGTATGACGGCACGTTGCATGAATCGCAAGCCATCGAGGAGGTTCGACTTGCCCGATGCGTTCGCGCCATAGATGGCGGTGACCGGGACGACGGTTCGCTGGTCGCCTGGAGCGGCGGGCATCAGGAGCAGTTCCTGCTCGTCGGCGAACGAGCAGTGGTTGCCCAGTCGGAAGCTGCGGAGCATCCTAACCTTCCCTCCGGCGAAGTTTCGTGCTCATGCGCGTCATTAAACCGCATTGAACTGCCCGAAGCACCTCCGTAGGGTAATCTACGTCGCCTCGGTGTAAGCGCTGAGCTGATGTCCCTCGTGGTCAGGTCAGCGCGCAGGCAGAGGGACCGGTCCCCGACCCTCTGCCGTGCATCAATAATCCCGGGTAACGACACGCTTGAGTTTCGCGGTTATGCGGCGGTGGCGGCGCAGGCCAGGGCGTAGTCGTGGTATTCGTCGGGGTCGGGTTGAGCTGCGCCAACGCCGGTTACTCGGGCGGCGACGAGGGTGGGGCGGAGCTTGGTGTGCATGTCTTCGAACGCGGGCTGAAGTCTTGTGGTCGTAGCAGGGTTGCGCGGCGAGCCGGCTGGTGATGTCGTCGGGGTGGTAGCCGTTGCTGGCGTACCAGACGATGATGAGGCTGTAGACGGCGAAGCCGAACGGTACGGTGCGTTCGACGGCGCGTGGGAGGCGGTTGCGGGCCTGCCCGATACCGAGCAGCTGTTTGCCGGCGGCGATCGACGGTGGCCGGGTGGTCCACGTCGGGCCGGCCACCAGCAGGGCTCTGCCGTGGTAGGCGGCGTCTCCGACGCCTTGGATCACGCGGTCGCTGCACTCGCCGGCCAGCAGTTTCAGCGACTCGGCGGCCAGCGCGACCGGTGAGGCGCTGCCCTTGCCGCCCCACAGCCGAAACAGCACGGGCAGGCACACCGGGTGTGTGCACAACGGCAGATCGACCACGATTCCGGCGATGACCCACCGGTTGCCGCGCCCCAGCTTCGCCGGACCCTGGGCTGCGCCGTCCTGCGTCCAGGACGCGCGGTGCACCTTCCTGCCCCAGCGGCGGAGCAGCGTGCCGTCGACCGCCGCCGGGACCGGCGCGTCAGCGCCGATCAGCCGGGTGACGATCAGCCGGGCAGGTAGCGGCCCGAACCGGTCGGCGGCCCGGGCGTGGTGGGAGAAGAGCCGGCACACCGGGTGGAGCGACACCACCGCGGCCGTCCCCGCCCCGGCGAGCATCCCGACCACGGTGCGCCGCGCGGTCCGCGCGACCAGCCCGGTCGCCAGCACCGAGAACGACACAACCGTTGACGACCGGCGAAACACCGGCCGGAACGTCTCCAGCAGCGTGCGCCACGAATCAGGTAGGGTCAGGCCTTGAAGCATCGATGGGAACTTTCCTCTGTGGACAGTTGTGAGACCGTCGATGCTTCTTCACGTTCTACGGAAAGATCATCACAACACGCCGATCAAGATCATCATCACCCGAACAGCCCAGCGCAGCAACACAGGCCGCCGGACCGAGACCTCAAGCTGCGAAACTCGAGGATGACTACAGACCGGCTCTATACCGGCAATGATGCGCGTCTGCCGCCATGCCGGCATCAGTGCGCTTGCTGTGCGCGAAAGCACCCGGCCGGACGAGCGTGAGGCCGCCATCACGGCGCTGCGCAGGGGTGAGGTCAACGTCCTGTTCGCCGCGGACCTGTTCAACGAGGGCCTCGACATTCCCGAGGTCGACACCGTGTTGTTCCTGCGGCCAACCCAACGCGCGACGGGCTTCTTGCAGCAGCTCGGGCGAGGTTTGGGCCGGGCGGCGAGCAAGGCTGTCCTCACGGTGCTGGACTTCATCGGGCAGCATCGCCGCGAGTTCCGGTTCGACGTGCGCTACCGGGCGTTGACCGGAGCCAGCCGCCGCGGATTGGAAAGCCAGATTGAGCAGGGGTTTCCGTTCCTGCCGTCGGGTTCGCAGGTGGTGCTTTCGCCCGAACCCAACTCGCCGCCGATGTCCGTTCGCATGGTGATCTCCCGTTGGGCGTCTACCTCGAGGAAGCCGGGCGCGAATTGTCGACGTGTACAAGTCCAATGGCTCGTGGACTCGGAGCTGTTCCTTTTGGGAGTCGCAGAACAGCACGTCCACCGATTCTCCGGTCGGGCAGCGGTACTTGCATCATCGTGAGCTGGGGAGCCACGTGGTGCTGTTCGTCCGCGATACCGACCGACGACCTCGGCGCGCCGCGCCGCTGCTGTGCTTGGGCCAGGCGTCGTATGTCGAGCACCGTGGTGAGCGGCCGATCGCCATCACCTGGCGGCTGCACCGGCCGATGCCGGCGGACACGTTCACGTCGGAGCGTTGTGGCGGGGCAACTACCCCAGGCCGTGGTAGCGGGCTTTGGCTGCAGTGTGTTATCTGGTGTATACGTACAGATACAAGGGGAAGGCCGTGCACCCATCGCTGTTTGATCCCGAGCCAGACGCAGGACCAAAGCCGCCAGGCGATCAGTGGGTCCACATGCATGTACTGATCACTGTCAAGGTGGCTCCGACTCCATCCGACTCTCACGGAGAGACCGTCTGTGTCGCCGGTGCACCTCCTCGTCCGGTACCGCCCAGTCGAAGTTGCCGTCCCCGTCGGCTACGCAGCCGTCGAGCGACGTGATCGCCGAGTAGAAGCCCCGGTCTGTTATCTCTGCCGCGATGGCGAGTACGAGGTCGATGGGGTGAGCGACACTGCTAGCCGGCAGGACAACGTTCGTGAGAGGGGCAGCATGACGGCCGGGGGATTCACGATCGATGTGGAAGGGGTCGGCTCGCTGATCAACACGCTTGATCATGCCGAGGAGCGCATGAACCGCGCGAACGACGCGTTGAAGAACTTGACCCCTTACGGCATGGGCAGCCGGGACATCGACGCGGCGGGAGCTGATTTCCAGGACAGGTGGGAGTACGGGATCGGGAAGATCGCCGATTTCACCGGCTCGATGGTGGAGTCTCTCAAGCAGGTCAAAAGGGTGTACATGGAGATCGACGACCAGGCGGCCAGCACGTTTGGCGGATCGGCTGCTGGTGGGGACGGTGCGGGTGCGCCCGCACCATCGGGGTCCACGATCACCAACACCTTGGGATGAGGTGAGCGTGTCGCTCGACGGCCACATCGACAAGATCGCCCCCCTGCGGACCGGTAACTATCGGCTCCTCGCCCGGCTCGGTTGCCGGAGTCACGGAGGTCGCGAACAACCTCGGCTCTGTGGCCAGGGAACTCGGCGAGGCCTATTCCGATCTCACCCAGATCGGGAGAAGCGGGGGAATCTGGGAAGGCGAGGCGGCGGAGGCCTTTCAGGGCAAGGTCGGCGAGCTGCCCGACTACCTCGACAAGGCACATCGGTCGTTGTCAGGTGCTTGCACTACACTCGGTGACTGGGCCGCGGACCTGACGACGATGCAGCAACAGGCCCGACTACGAGCGGCTGGCCGCGCAGGCGCTCGCGCAGGTCGAAACCGCCGAAGCCAACCCCAACCTGGGGCTCAGAGGCCAGATCTTCACCGACCCGGCCGAGCTGCGGCGAGCCGAGGACGCGCTCGCCAACGCCGAGCGGGCGCTGTCGAACGCGACGGATTCCCTCACCGAGATCCGGGAGAACGCGCAGCGTCTCCTCGATCAGCACCACGACCTCGCTGGCCGTATCGCTGAGGCCTTACGAAAGGCCAAGGACGAGGCCCCTGAGGAACCGGGGTTGCTCGACGAACTCGGCGACGCGTTCGGCGACCTGGTCGACGGAATCACGGATCTGGCTTCCGATGTCTGGGGCTGGATCGAAGAGAATGCCGACCTCATCGCGCAGATCGGCGACGTGCTGTCGACCATAGGCAACGTTCTGGGAGTCGTCGCCCTGGCCACGTCGTGGATTCCTGGTGTCAACGCCGTTACCGCGGCCGCCGCGATCGGGGTCAGTGCCGCCGCTGCCGGCACCAAACTCCTGGCCAAAGCCGCGGGCGCCGATGTGTCCTGGGGAAGCATCGGCATGGACGCGCTGGGTGTCATCCCCGGCGGCAAAGTTGTGGCCGGAGCCAAGAACGCCGCGACGCAGACGATCAAGATGGCAGGTGTCGCGAAGGTGGCGGCCGATGGTTCGGAGGCGGGCAAGGTTGCGAAGCTCTTGTCGGGGACGGCGGATGTGGCGATGGAATCCAAGACGCTGAGTCGTGTCGAGGGCGTGACGGGGAAGGTCACCTTCTCTCCCACGACCATGGCTGACCTGAAGGCGAACCCGACCGAGGCGATCCAGAACGCAGCGGTGTACACCCACGCAAAGTCGGTGAACCTGGCCAACAAGATTCCTGGCGTCAACGTGGACCCGTTCTCGACAGCGGGTATCGCGACGGGAGTGGGTGTCGAATCGGTCAAGGGCGTGGCCAAGGCCGAGGCCAAGGACTATGCCGCCGACAAGATCACCGGTGGTTGATCCACAAGGACCGGATGAGGGAGTCAATGACCGAGGGAACGCAAAAGCATCCACCGATCCGAGTCAAGAGTGTCGACGCGATCGGCCGGGAGGTGCGTCGCCTGGCCTACCGGCTGTGGCAGCACGAATTCACCGGTGCCTTGTGGCTGGTGGCTTTTCGACCCAGGTATGAGGTTCCAGGCAGACGCCGCAACGGGTCGGTCAAGGGCAAGCGTCCCATCCGCTGGCTGCTCGGCCGCATCATGCTGCCGGTCCGGTCCGTCATCGCGAGTGTCATCAGCGTGTTCTTCGACGGTGACATCGCGACCACACGCCGCACCAGCACGGTGAGAGGCGAGCAGAACTGTCAGGCGCTGGCATTCGCCGACGCGAACAAATCTGAGCAGGAGAGTTTGGTCCCGGATTCATTGTGGCTGCTGCATTCACGGGACTGTGCGATCTTGTGCAAGCTGAAGACGCCGGAGACGAGCCCGACCATCGAGGTGCTCTGGAGCGCTGACGGAGCGAGCAAGCCGGAGATCGACACCAACCGCCGTGTCATCAGCTGGTCCGATGGTTCGTCGGTCGAACTCTCGGACAAGTAGGAACGGCGAATGACAACTCCGAAGACAACGGATATCCCGGGAATCAGTATCGACTTGCCTGCCGGATTCATCCAGTTGCCGGGAGGGGACGTCGACGAAGCCGTCTTTCGTTCGCTGGCCTCCGATATTGCCACGACGTTCGGCTTGGCCCCGGACGCGGAGATCGACCAGGGGCTTGCCGAGACCACGACGATGCTGCTCACTATGGGTGCGGCCGCATCGGCGGGCGGTTCCGCTTTCACCAGCGCGGGATTCTTCCGGTCGCCGGATGATCCGCAGAGGCCGATCATGGCGCTGGTGAGTGTCTACTACGTGGAATCGGAGCATCATTCCGTCAGCGCGGCTGTCGCAGGGTTGGAGCAGCTCCACAAGGAAGCGGGCGCTAACCAACCGGCGATCGTGGACCTTCCGGCGGGCAGGTCTGTGATCACGAAGTCCCGCACGCCAAGCTCGATCTCGATCGATGCACAAGCCGTCGAGATCGTCCAGCACTCGATCGTCGCGTGGATTCCGAACCCGAACGGAAACGGTGTTGCCGGCGTCGCTGTCAGCAGCAACAACAGCGAGGACTTGTCCCATGTGGAGGATCTGGCGCGCGGGGTGTTCCACACCTTTGAGTGGGATGATCCTCGCGAAGCCACGGCACCTGTGTCTCAGTGAGTCCGCGGACTGGGCGCGAGATGGATAGCTGGGACGTGGACAGCGTGGACATCGTCGAGCTGGGCCTGCTCCCGATGCTGCCCTAGCTTTCGCGCCGTGAGTCAAGAGTGACGAACAGGCGTGACGATGCGGCCGGACACGGCTGAGGGGCCGCGTCCGGTTGGGGGTTGGCCTCGTAGTCGAACTCGGCCAGCGACTTCGACCGGGGGAAGCCGGCCTCCTTGGTCCGCCGGACGGTGCGCCGGGCGTCGCGGTCCTCGCACTCGGCCATCAGCAGCTCGGCGAGTTAGCCGCGGTAGGTCAGCTGGTCGCGTTCGGCGGCGTCGTCGATGGCGCCGACGCAGGCACGCATGGTGGGCAGCCTCAGCGAGCGGCAGGCTTGATCGATGGCGGCGTCGGCGGCCTGTTCGGTCATAGAACGGCGGCGGGCCTTGGTGGTGATCATGATGCGTTCCCCTTGTGACGCACGACTTTCGTGGACTCAGAACCCGCGCGGCGACGCGGTAGAAGTTCGTCGTAGGCCGCCACCGCCGGCGGTGGCCGATGGTCGGCGGGCAGCCCGGCGAGCACCGCGGCCGGGTCGGCCAGGCGGCGTTCGGTCAGGCTCAACACCGGCCCACTCACCCGTGCATCGGCCGCCGCGTCCGCCGACGGCGCCGTTCGTGCTGCAGCCATGCTGGCGGAGTTGCTCTGATGCGCGCTGGCTCCCACCCGGACGGCTTCGTCGATCGTGGCGGCGTGCGGATCTTTTTCGAGGTGTACGGCGAGGACGGCCCTACTGCTGATGCCGAGCACGATCGCGCACTCCGGAGCTTGGAAGGGCAAGGTGCCGTTCCTGGCCCGCTCGTCCCGGGTGGTGGTCATCGACCCTCGAGGCAACGGCCGGTCGGACTCACCGAGCATTCCCGAGGATTTCTCGGACCGTCACTTCGTGGATGACGCCAGGGCGGGCCTGGACGAGATCGAGGTGGAGCAGACGGTCTGGTGGGCCTGTGCCGCGAGGGCGGCCTTACGACTTCGACGCGGAGCTGGACAGTGAGGACGGGTGGGCGAAGGCGAACCGCCACTACGGCGCCGCAGACATCTGCCGGAAGGTGACCTGCCATCACGGGTTCGGAGGACCACTGTCAACCGCCCGAGCGCGGGCGAGGGGTCGCCGAGGTGACCGACGCCGACCACGTAGTAATCCGGGGCGGGGGCACTTTCCGCAGGGCGCCGTTGACGTAGTGCAGACCCATCGCGGGTTTGCCGTCCTGGTCGTCGGTCTGGATCTGCTGATCTTCATCCCGGGGTGTTTCACCTGTGGCCGCCCCGCAGAACTTATTCAACCTAGTGGTTGACATAGATCGGGGACCCCTCTAGATTCATATTAAACCGAATGGTTGAAGAAGAGCGAGGTGTGGCGGTGACAGACCATCAGGACCAGCTTTCCCGGGTGTTCGCGGCCCTCGCTGACCCGACCCGACGTGACGTCGTCGCCCGACTCGCCACCGGTGACGCTGGGGTGGGCGAGCTCGCCGAGCCCTACGACATTTCCGTGCAAGCGGTGTCCAAGCACCTCAAGGTGCTCGAGGAGGCCGGCCTGGTGACGCGGCGCCGGGACGCCCAGCGCCGGCCGTGTCACCTCGAAGCCGAGGTGTTCGACCTGATGACCAAGTGGATCGAGCGGTACCGGCGAGAAGCCGAGGACCGTTTCCAGCGCCTAGACGCCGTGCTCGCCCGGATGGACGCCGACGACAGTCAGCAGGCACAGCCAACAGATTCCAGGAGAGGAGCAGCATCATGACCGCGACCAGGAACGAGACCGAGATCTACGCCGACCCCGCGCTGCCGACGATCAGGATCGTCCGGGAGTTCGACGCCCCCCGCGCGCGGGTCTTCCACGCATGGACCGACCCCGAGCTGGTCACCCAGTGGCTCGGCCCGCGCAGCATCACGATGCAGATCGAGCACTGGGACGCGCAGACCGGAGGCAGCTGGCGCTACCGGGCCGTGCGCGAGGATCTGGACGTCGGGTTCTTCGGCTCCTTCCACGAGGTTCGCGCGGACGAGCGGCTCGTGCAGACGTTCACTTTCGACGGGCAGCCGGACGGTGTCAGTCTGGAGACGATGACGTTCGAGGAGCTCCCTGGCGGGCGGACCCGGACCACCGTCCTGTCGGTCGTGGAGTCGATGGAGACTCGCGACGCGATCATGTCCAGCGGCATGGAGGTCGGGGTCGTCGAGGGCTACGAGAAGCTGGACGAGCTGCTGGCGGAAGGGCAGTCGTGACCACCCCTGCCGAGGAGCACCGCCTTGTCACCGGCAGGTTCACCGAGGCCGTCCTCGGGGTCCATGCCGGCGGCTGGGACGCTCCGGCCCCAGTCGAGGGGTGGGTAGCTCGCGACGTGGTCCGCCACCTGATTGAGTGGTTCTCCGCGTTCCTGGAAGGCGGCGCCGGGATGGAGCCGGTCGAGGATCTGATGCGCAGCAGCGGGCAGTACGGCGCTCGCGTGGAGGTCCCCGACGACGCCGACGTACAGACCCGGATGCTGGCATTCATCGGCCGCAGGCCCTGAGCGGTCAGCCCCCTGAAAGACGGCTCCTCTGAGGCATCCGTGTTCGGTCAGGCGGGACCGGCGGGTTGGGGCTGAACGTCGGCCACGGCGCGGGTCACATGTATTTAACCAATTGCGGGATCCCCTTGGCTGCGTTCAGTGCAGCGAGGGCGTCCTTCGGCTCAACCCGCGATGTGCCGGGGTCGACCGGCGAGGGCGCCGAAGCAGGCTTGCGCCGCCAGGCAGGCGAGCAGGAAGCCAAGAGGTACGACCCAGCCGCCCGACTGGTCGTGCAGCACTCCGACGACGAACGGCCCGCTCGCCGCGAGGGCGTACCCGCATCCTTGGACCATGCCGGACAGTTCGGCGGCTTGCTGGATTGACGCCGCCCGCAGGATAACCAGGGTCAGCGCGAGGCTGATCGCGCCACCTTGGGCCAGCCCGAGCAGCACAACCCACAGGTAGGGGGCGGCAAGCGGCGCGATCATCAGTCCTGTCAGCGGTATCCCGCCCAGCAGTCCGAGGCCGATCGCGAGCGCGCGCTGGCTTCGCAGCCGGTGCGAGATCAGCGGGACCGCCAGCGACGCGGGGATCCCGCACAGGTTGGCGAGCGCGAGCAGCAGGCCGGCGTGGCCAGGGCCGATGCCTTGGTCGACCAGCAGGCTGGGCAGCCAGGTGAGTATGCAGTAGAACCCGAGTGACTGCAGACCCATGAACAGCGTCAGCTGCCACGCCAGCGGTGATCGGACAAGTATCCGTATGCCGTGCACACGCGCCGGCTCCGGGATCGGCTGACGGGCAGGCTCGCGCCGCGCCGCCCAGAACACGAGGGCAACCACGCACAAGCCACCCCAGGCCGCGGTCGCGGCGGGCCAACCGGTAGCCCGCTCGAGCGGCACGGTCGCGGCCGCGCCCAGCGCGGCGCCGACGCCCATGAACATCATGTAGAGCCCGGTCATCAGCGCCGCGCGCGCGGCGAAGTGCTGCTTGACCACGGCGGGCAGCAGCACGTTCGCGAGTCCGATGCCAGCGCCGACCAGGACCGTGCCGAGGAACAACGTGGGTGTCCCGATGCCGCGGATCATCGAGCCCGCCAGCACGAGCAGCAGGAACAACGTCAACGCATGCTGCAGGCCGACCCTCCGGGCCAGCAGCGCGGCCAGCGGAGAGATGAGCGCGAAGCACAGCACCGGTGCGGTCGTCAGCAGCCCCGCGACGCCGGAGGAGATCCCGAAGTTGCGCTGGACCTGATCGAGCACCGGCGGCAGGGTCGTCAGCGCGGGCCGGAGGTTGACGGCGAGCAACAGGAACCCGACGACGAGCAGCCATCGACGGGTCGAGGCATGCTCTACCACCCGGCAGGGCGCTGCCGGACGGGCACTCGACGTGCCTGCTCTCACCCGCCGGCCGCCGCCGCGCGGTCCACGCCCACCATCACGGGGAGCCTGCCAGCGCGGCGGCCTGTTTGTCGGCCAGGTTGCGGTAGAGCCGGCGCAACCGGACGACGCCGAGGTCGTGCTGGTAGAGGTTCTCGGCCTGGTCGGCGTCGGCGGCCATCGCCTCGAGCATCACCCTGTCCTGCTCCAGCACCGCCCAGTGCCGTGACTCCAGCTTCGTCTTGTAGAGGAACCGCCAGGTGTCGCGTTCCCATCCGCTGACTCGCCGGTAGCGCCAGAAGAACGCCGCTGTCCGTCGCTCGTCGATCGGTGTCGCCATCCCGACGATGCCGAACACCCCGCCCGGTCCCGCGGTAGGCGGGTACGGGATCTCGAGGTCGACCCAGTCCACGCCGGTCCGGCAGAACTCGACCCAGTCGAAGTTCACCCCGCGCTGGTCGGTCTTCTCGAAGAAGAACCCGCGGTCGGTCTCCCTGATCCGGAACCGGGCCGAGGTCTCGCCCGCGGACATGGAGTGCGACTCGCGGTGCAGGAACGTGCCGTGCATCGGGTCGAGCAGGTTCTCCATGGCGAACCGCCACGGGGCATCCCATTCGGCGTAGCACAGGAAATGGGCGATGTTCTCGTCGGTCAGCCGCTCCGGGAGGGTGAGCTCGCACGGCTGGGCGTGCTTGTCGTCGCCGAAGTAGGCCAGCACCGCGCCCGCATGCTCGACCAGCGGCAGGCTCGGCACGAGTTGCTTGCCTTCCAGGTTGCAACCTGGCATGCCGGGTACCGACAGGACGGTGCCGTCTCCCCCGATCTGCACACCGTGGTACTGGCAGGCGATCCGGTCGCCGAGGTGCTGCCCGAGCGACAGCGGAGCCCCGCGGTGGGGGCAGCGGTCCTCGAGCATGCGCAGCGTGCCGTTGGACTCGCGGAACAGCACCCAGTCGAGACCGAGCCTGTGCATTCGGCGCACCGCGCCCGGCGGAACGAACTCGGACGGGCACACCGCGTACCACTGGTTGCGCAGCCCGGTGGCGAAGATCTCGTCCGCGGACAGCGTCCGCTTCACCATGCTCATCGTCCTCGTGCTCCCAATCGCTTCATCTCGGCGGTGAGGGACTCCCCGGTCCATCGCTGCCCGCCGGGAGCGAGGACACCCATGTCGTTGAGGCCGGCGACCAGGCCGGGCAGGTCGTGCCTGCCCGATCCGAACAACTCTTCGATCGCCCCGGCGAGCTTCATCTCGTACGGCGTCGGGTCGGTGGCGCGGGCCTGGTGCTCCACCAGGTACTGCTCGGTCATCGTGCACCCTCCAAAATCACGTGTGTCACAGGTCGAGGACGAGCCGGTCGGACTTCGCGCGGGAAACGCAGACCATCATGGTGTTGCCCGCGGCCTGCTCGGCCGCGCTCAGCACCGAGTCCCGGTGGTCGGGAACGCCATCGAGGACTTTTGTCTCGCAGGAGCCGCAGATGCCGTCGCGACACGAGTTGGGCACCGACACCCCGGCGGCTTCCAGCGCGTCGAGCAGCGAACAGTCAGCAGGCACGTTGACGATGCATCCCGACCGCTGGCAGACGATCTCCAGTGGACGCTCCCCGGTCTCGGGTGCATCGCGCGTCTTGGCCCTGAACCGTTCGATCCGCAACGAACCGTCCGGCCAGCCTGTTGTGCGCCGCTCCACCGCGTTCAGCAGGGGTTCCGGCCCGCAGCAGTAGACGACGGTTCCCGGCATGTATTCGGCGAGGATGGTGTCCAGGTCCAGCATTCCCTGCTCATCCTCGGCCACGACGGACACGCGGTCGCCATACTCGGCGAGTTCGTCGAGGAAGGCCATCGAGTCGCGTCGCCGACCGCCGTAGTGCAGGTGCCAGTCGGCCCCCGCCGCCTCGATTGACTTGATCATGGCGAGGATCGGGGTGATCCCGATGCCGCCTGCGATGAACACGTACCGATTCGCCTCGACCAGTTCGAAGTTGTTGCGGGGCCCCACAACCTGGAGCCGGTGCCCAGGGCGGAGTCCTTCGTGGACGAACTCCGAGCCGCCCAGTGCGGCCTGCTCACGCAGCACGGCCACCAGGTACCGGGTGTTGTCCGCGGGGTCCCCGCACAGCGAGTACTGCCGCACCAAGGTGTTGCGCAACGTGAGATCGATGTGCGCGCCAGGCGCCCACTCCGGCAGCGGCCGACCCGCCGGATCGACGAGCGCCAGCGACAGCACGCCGTCCGACTCCCAGGTCATCTGCTTCACGAGTAGCTCCATACGCTGCTCGACCGAGGCGTGGGTCATGACAACCTCCTCTTGACTTCCTCGGGCGTGGGAACGTGCACCGGCGGCGTGAACGGTGCCGGCATCTCGCCGTAGGCCGCCAGGTCGACCTCGACCACCACCGGACCACCGGCTGCGACGGCACCCCGGAGTGCGCCGGTCACCTCGGCAGGCGCGCCGATGCGCAGGTACGGCAGGGCCAGGGATCGTGACAGCAGCTCGAAGTCGGGGGTGGCGAGGTCTACGCCGGCGCGGGGGCTGCCTTGGGCGTCCTGCATGTTGCGCAGCACGCCGTACCCACGGTCGTTGAACAGCAGCAACACCAGCCACGGCCGCTCCTGCGCCAGCGTGAGCAGCTCACCGAGGTGCACCGCGAGCCCGCCGTCGCCTGCCACGACCACCGTTGGCGTGTCCGGACGCGCGACGGCGGCGCCGATGCCCATGCCGAGCCCCTGCCCGATGCCGCCGCCGCGGGGAAACACGTTGTCGCGGGGGTCGAAGAACTCAAGCAGCCGGTTTCCCCATGAGCTGGACGCGATGGTGACGTCGCGGGCGACGACGGCGTTGCGTGGCAGCACCTCGCGCAGCGCGTCGGCGAAGCGCGCATGCTCACCGAGGTTGCGGCGCTGCCGGTCGCGGACCTCGCCCCGCACCTTGGTGACCTGGGCGCTCCAGTTCGGGTCGGTTGCCGAACCGTCCGGCAGCTGTGCCAGCACGGTGCGGAGGAAGGCGTTGATATCGGAGACCACGCCGACCTTGGCCGGGTAGACCCTGCCGATCGCGGCTTCGTCGATGTCGACCTGGATGTGGGTCGCGGGCACCTGCAGGCGGTAGTCGGCGGTCTCGTTGGACCGGAAATGGGTGCCGAGGCTCAGCAGCAGATCGGCATCGTGGAGCAGCTGCTGCCCCGCGGGGGTGGTGGCGTAGTTGCCGACACAGAGCGGGTGGTCCTCGCCGACGGCGCCCCGGCCGGAGTTGCTGGTGAGCAGGCCCGCGCCAAGGCGCTCCACGAACTGACGCAGCGACTCGCCCGCCCGAGCCACACCGCCGCCGGCCCACACGAGGGGCCGCTCCGCCTGGGCGAGCAGCGTCACGACCTCCCCGGGCACCTGGCTCACGCGCTCCGGGGCAGGATCCGGGTACTCGCCAAGCCGGGTCTCGGGGTGGGGGAAGTACTGCAGGTCGATCGGCCACTCGACACTGACCGGCCCGCAGGGGGCCTGGCGTGCGTCGAGCACCGCCTGCCACAGGATCAGCCGGGCGGTCCGGGTGTCGGTGATGGTGTGCGCCGTCTTCGACACCGCCGTGAGCATGCCCAGCTGGTCCCTGGTCTCGTGGATGAAGCCGCGCCCCGACCCGAGGTGGGCGAGCTCGACCTGCCCGGTCACGTGCAACACCGAGGTCGCCGAGCTCAACGACTCGACCAGCGAGCCCGCCGCATTGCCTGCGCCGGTGCCCGTGCTGGTGAGGGCGCAGCCGAGGCCGTCGCGGGCCCGCGCGTAGCCGTCCGCGGCGTTAACCGCGGTCGCTTCGTGCCGCACCGGGACGAACCGCAGCCGCTGCGACACCGCCTCGACGAGCGGGAGGTTGTGCACGCTGACCACGCCGAACACGGTGTCGACACCCGCGTGCTCGAGCACGTCGACGAGGAGGTGGCCGCCATTGGAGTGGGTCATATCCGCTCCTCAACCCACGTAGCGGCTCACGCCGCCACAGACGTCGAGCGACGCCCCCGTGACATACGAGGCGCGCGGGGACAGCAGCGTCACGATCATCGCGGCGACTTCGTCGGCCGAGCCGAACCTGCCTGCCGCGATACCCCTGTCCGCGGCGAGCTCGCGCTCCCACTGCGCGAAACCGAGCTGGGTGCCCGATTCCTGGTGGCGGCGCCGCCACTGCCCGGTGTCGATCAGGCCGAGGCAGACCGAGTTGACCCTGATCTCGGGTGCGTACTCCAGCGCCATGGACTTGGTCAGGTTCAGCAGCCCTGCCCGTGCGGCCGATGTGGTGACCAGCCGCGGCTCCGGCTGCTTGGCCAGCACGGCGTTGAGGTTCACGATCGCGGCGACGGGGGAACGGCGCAGCAGCGGCAGCGCCGCGGTCACGGTGTTGAGCACGCCACTGAACTTGAGGTCGAGCTCGTCGCGGAAGTCCTCGGTCGTCGCGTTTGCCAGGGCCTTCATCCTGGACTGGCCAGCGTTGTTCACCAGGCCGTCCAACCCGCCGAAACGCCGTTCGGTCGCGGTGAGCAGTGCCCGCACCACATCCGGGTCGCGCACGTCGCACGTGCGGGCGAGAACCCGGTCGGCCGGTGCCCCGATGTCGGCCAGCGCCTTCTCCAACACGTCCAGCCTCCTGGCGCAGGTGGCCACGTTGGCGCCCTCCTCGAGCAGGATGCGCACAGTTGCCAGGCCGACGCCGGAGCTGCCGCCGGTCACCAGGACGGTGCGGTCGGTGAGCTGGAGATCCATGTCTGTTGCCTCCGGTAGTTCAGGAGAAGACGAAGCCGCCGTTGACGACGATCTGCTGGCCGGTCAGGTACTCCGCATCCGGCCCGAGCAGGAACGCGATCACCCCGATCACGTCCGATGGCTGCTGGTCGCGGGTCAGTGCCCGGTTTGCGCGATAGAGCTCGTGCCGGTGTTGCGGAACGTTGGCCGCGGCCTCGGTGTCGGTCAGTCCGGGAGCGAGGGTGTTCACGGTGATGCCATTCGGGCCGACGTCCCGCGCCATCGCCCGTGTCAGTGCCGCCAGCCCGCCCTTGGACGCGATGTAGTGCGCAAGCCTCTGCGAGCCGTACAGCGCGGCGTCCGAGCCGATGTTGACGATGCGGCCGCGTCCAGCACCGATCATGGACGGAAGTACCGCGCGGGAGACCAGCCAGGGGCCGCGCAGGTTCACGGCCATCAGCGAGTCCCACTCGTCCGGCGTGATCTCGTGCACCAGCTTGCCGCCGACACCCGCGGCCAGCGCCGCGTTGTTGACGAGACCGAACAGCGGGCCATCCGCGGTGACCGTGCGCGCCATCGCGGTGACCGACTCCTCGTCGGTCACGTCGACGGTGACGGTGTGCACGCGCAGGCCGTCGGCGGCCAGCTTCTGCTGAGCCGCCGCCAGCCAGTCGGCGCGGATGTCGGCCAGCCAGACCTGCGCGCCGTCCTCGGCGAGGCGGCGGGCGGCCGCCAAGCCGAGGCCACGGCCGGCGCCGGTGACCAGCACGGTGCTGTCGGACAGTGCCATCAGTCGCGAGCGATCCCGTGCACGGCCGAGGTCTCCGGGTAGGTCGGCACCTGCGGCTTCTGGGCTCCGATGATCACGCAGAACAGTGCGTCCGAGTCGCCGTTGTTCTTCAGGCTGCGCGGTACCCCGGCGGGAACCACGATCATGTCCCGGTAGCCGAGTGTGCGCTTGACGACGTCGGTTTCCCGGTGAATGCCGACCTCGACCTCGCCCTCGAGCACGAAGAAGGCCTCCTCCGCGTCGTGGTGGGTGTGCTCCGGACCCTCGGCACCCGGTGGCAGCAGCATGTTGGAGAAGGTGAAACCGTTCGACGGGATCGTGCGGGTGTCGCCCTCGTGGTCACCGGTGGCACCGGAGCCGACGTAGCGGATCTGCGCCCGCCGGAACTGATCACCCGCCTTCGTCTGGAAGCCGAGCGTGTCCCAGTCCTCGTAGCGACTCTGCTTGGTCAGGATGAGCGAGTCGGTGAACTCCTTGAGGTCGGCGGTGTCATAGTCGAGTGCCATGGTTGGGTTCCCTTTCGTCTTCGGTTAGCTGTAGAGCCGTTCGATGATGTTGATGTAAGCCGAGAGCCAGGCGTTGAAGGACTCCGGTTGTTCCTGGTTGGCCAGGTGCCCCGCGGCGCGGATGGTCACGAACACCGCGTCCGGAATGCCGCCGGCCAGCGCCTGGCTCTCGTCGTTCCCGGTGACGGTGTCCTCGGCCCCGCACAGCACCAGCGTCGGTGCCGCTACCGCTGCCAGTTCCGGGCTGAGGTCAGTAGCGGCCATGGACTCCGCGGCGTAGCGGTAGCCGGGCAGCCGGATGGCCTCGGCCATGGTGGCGACGACGCGGTCGACCAGCGACGGTGGCGCAGCGTCGGACACCAGCCGTGGTCCACGGGTCACGGCGAACTCGTGCGGCCCGCGGCGGTGCAGCTCGGCAGCCCGGCCACGCATCGCATCGGCCTGCTCTGCGGTGCGGCCGGAGCCGCGGGTCGAGTCGGCAAGGATCAGGCTGCGGACGACTTCTGAGTGGCGCCGCGCGAGGCGGAGGGCGATCACACCGCCCCAGGAGACGCCGAGCACGTGAGCGGCGCCGACGTCTCGGCTGCGCAGCAACTCGGCTGCGGCGTCGGCGTAGCCGTCCAGGTCAATGGCCGCTGGCGGGTCGGCCGACTTGCCGTAGCCGGGCGCGTCCCATGCCAGAAACCTGAGCTCGCCCGCGAGCTCGTCGATCTGTGGCGCGAACGCGGCCGAGCTGGACCCGATCCCGTGCAGGCACAACACCGTGGGGCCGGTGCCTTCGTCGATGACGTTGATCTCGCTCATCGCCGCCTCACACGATCCGTACCGGCCGGCCGAGCAGCACCGACAGCGACCGCAGCACGGCGAAGGGCACGATCCCGCTGGTGCGTGGGTTGCCGGGGGACGGGTGGTTGCGGATCTCGAAGCGGTACTGCCCGCATCCGCCGTCGGCTTCGATGAGGTGGTTGGTGAGTTCGGCGGCCGGGTCGGCGACCAGCACGACATCGACCAGGTCGAAGTCACCGACCGCGAGCGCGACCGTGGCTGCCACGTTGAGCGAGCGCGGGAACGACTTGGCGGCTTCGCGGGCGCCGCCGCGGAAGACCTCGATCGGTTCCCTGCTTGCCAGGATGCGCTGCCGGGTCTGCTGGTCCATCCACGGCTGCACCAGCGAGCCCGGCAGCTTGGTCGTGGTCACCAGGACCGAACGCATCGGCGCACCGGCCGTAGCGCTGACCAACAGGTCGATTCCGCCGACCGCGCCCGAGGTGAACAGCAGGCGGCCCGGGCCGGCGGCGAGCAGCCGCTCGGCGAGCAGCGGGTCGGCGAGCGCGCCGACGGAGGTGACGAGCAGGTCGGCGCCTTGTTCCAGAACGTGCACCCCGTGCTGGGCCACCATCTGTTGGCCTGCGCACTCGACGATCACGTCGCAGGTTTCGAGCGCCTGCGCGAGGCTTAGCTGCGGCACGTCGGCGCCGACGACCGGCCGGTTGTCGACGACGGCCACGAGTTGCGCTCCCGCCACCGCGCCGGCCGCCAGCTCACGGATCACCGTGCTGCCGATGGCGCCGTTGCCGACGACAGCGACCCGAGCTGTCCGGCTCGCTCGGCGCACCGGGGCAAGCTGGGCAACGGCGCTCACGCGAGGGCCCCGGCGGCCAGTTCCGGGTGGCTCTCGAAGACACCGCGGTCCTCGATCCCGGCCATGTGGGTCCGGACCTGCTTGGACGGCGGACCTGCCGTGCCCCAGAGGTCGGACAGCTCCGGCACCCGCCGCCACACCCGGCACAGCCAGGCGTCCTCCTCGATCTGGGCGACCTCGGAGGTGTACTCACACACCAGCCCTGCCGGGTCGGCGAAGTAGGAGAAGGTGTTGTTGCCGGGGCCGTGCCGCCCAGGGCCCCACAGCGGGGTGATGCCGTGGTGCTTGAGCGAGCCGATGCCCCGCATGAAGTGGTCGATCGAGCGCATCTCGTAGGCGACGTGGTTGACCGAGGCCCACTCGGCCTGGTTGAAGGCGATCGAGTGGTGGTCGGTGTTGCAGCGCAGAAACGCCATCTGGTGCTCGGACCAGTCCGACACCCGCATGCCGAGGACCGTGGTGTAGAAGTCGACCGAGCGGTCGATGTCGACGGTGTTGAGCACCACGTGGGTCACGCCGACCGGGACCGGCGCGTCGGCGCTCACCGGCACCACCGACTCCATCTCGGCGGCGAACTCGATCAGCCTGCCCTCGGGGTCGGCGAACCGCACGCCGTATCCGCCGCCGACCTGGTCGAGCGGGCCCGGCTCACGCAGCAGCGGAACGCCCCGGGCCTGGAGGCGACGCGCGGCCTCATCGACCTCCGCCGTTGTCCGGATCGCGAACGAGATCTTGCCCAGCCCGTTCTGGCCTGCCTTGCTCAGCTGCAGCACGTGGTGGTTCTGGCCGGTGCCGCGCAGCCAGGTGTGCTCGACGTCCTGCTCCACGACGGACAGCCCCCACACCTCGCGATAGAAGTCGCTGGACTCGGACAGCGTGGGAACGCGGAGCTGAATCGAACGGACCGAGTGCAGGCGGGCGACTGGCTGGTTCATGGTCCCTCCAAAGTGTCTCTGTGATAAAAGATTAAGCGCTTAAGCTTTTGCCGTCAAGGGGCCCAGCCCGTCATCGCGACCAGGCGATCGGGTTGGTGTCCAGACCCCAGTAGATGCTCTTCTGGCGCGAGTAGGCCGCGATCCCGGCGCGACCCTTCTCCCGCCCGATCCCGCTGTCCTTCATGCCGCCGAACGGTGTGGAGATGCTGAACTGCTTGTAGGCGTTGATCCACACCGTGCCCGCTTCGATGCCGCGAGCCGTGCGCCAGGCCCTGCGGTAGTCGGAGGTCCAGATGCCGCAGGCGAGCCCGTAGACCGAGTCGTTGGCCTTGGCGACGAGGTCGTCCTCGTCGGTGAACGGCAGCGCGACCAGCACCGGTCCGAAGATCTCCTCCTGGCAGGTCTTCGCCGAGTTGGGAAGGCCGTCGATCACCGTCGGGACGTAGTAGGCACCTGCCTCGAACTCGGCACCATCGGGCACCGATCCACCCACCAGCACCCGACCGCCCTCGTCGACCGCGCGGTCGACGTAGCCGGCGACCTTGTCCCGATGGGCGAGGTGCACCAGTGGCGCGACCTGGGTCGCCGGGTCGAGGCCATGACCGATGCGCAGGGACCGGGTGCGGGCCACGACTTCCGCGACGACCCGGTCGTAGACCGATTCGGCGACGAACAGCCGCGAACCCGCAATGCAGCTTTGCCCACTGGAGGAGAAGATGCCATAGAGGATCCCGCTGACAGCGAGGTCGAGGTCGGCGTCGTCGAACACGATCGTGGGCGACTTGCCACCGAGCTCGAGCGAGACCGGCATCAGCTTCTCCGCTGCCACGTGCGCGATGTGCCTGCCGGTTGCGGTCCCGCCGGTGAACGAGACCTTGCCTACGCCGGGGTGGGCCACAATCGCCTCCCCGATGAGCGATCCCGGCCCGGCCAGCACCGAGAGCAGGCCCTTCGGCAGTCCTGCGTCGTCAGCGATCCGTGCCAGCGCGAGCGAGACCAGCGGGGTCCATTCCGCGGGCTTGAGCACCACGGCATTGCCCGCCGCGAGTGCCGGGGCGATCTTCTGCGCGTCGCTGGCGATCGGCGAGTTCCAGGGGGCGATCGCGCCCACCACCCCGATCGGCTCGTGCACGCTCATGGTCAGCGAGCTGCCGCGCTGGGTAGTCAGTTCGCCGTCGAAGGTCTCCAGCACCGCGGCGAAGTAGCGGAAGGTGCCCGCGGCACTCGCCACGAGGGCACCCGTCTCTTTCAGCGTCTTCCCGGTATCGCGCGTCTGCAACCTGGCCAGGTAGTCGGCGTCGCGCTCGATGCCGTCGGCGATCCGGTGCAGGTAGCGGGCCCGCGCGTGCGGCAGCAGGTCGCGCCACGCGGGGTCGGCGGCCGCCGAGGCGCCGCACCGCACCGCCGCGTCCACGTCGTCGACGGAGGCGGCGTGTATCTCCTGGATGGCAGACCCATCGGCGGGATCCACCGAGGTGGTCGCAGGCCCACCCCCACGCCGCCACTGCCCCGCCACGAAGATCTCGTCGGCCGGGGAGCTGACGTGCTGATCGTTCATCGCGAGGCTCCCGGGAAACGTGTTTAGCTCAGAGCTAAATGACTTAGCGCTTAGAGTATCTGCCGACCGTGGGTGGCTGTCAAGCATCCGGGCGCGGTCAGTTCTGCGCTATTGCGCTAAAATAGCGCTATGGCGACGATCCAGATTAGAGAGCTACCGGAAGAGACCTACGAGACGATCCGGCGGCGGGCACGTGCGAACGGCATGTCGATCCAGGCGTACATGCGGGACCGTGTGATCGAGCTTGCCTCGCGCCCCACTGCCGCGGAGGTCTGGGACTCCGTGGAGGAGATCCTCGACTCCGAACAGACCCCTGGCCTGGCCCGGGAACAGATCCTCAGCGACCTGCGGGACATCCGTGGCGAGTGAGTACGTGGTGGACGCCTCCGCCCTGATCGAGGCACTGGCCAGCCGTGCCGACGGCACCGCGCGACACATCCTTCGTGACGCACGATGCCATGCACCGCACCTGCTCGATGCGGAAGTGGGCGGCGTACTGCGTCGACGCTCCCGCGGTGGCCTGCTCACCGAGGCGCAAGCCAGGAGTCTGCTCCGGGCCGGAGCACTGGCCATTCACGAGCGCTACCCGCACGGGCCACTGGCCGCCGCAGCCTGGGATCTGCGGGACAACCTGAGCTATTACGACGCGCTGTATGCCGCGCTGGCAGGCAAGCTGGGACTGCCGCTGCTCACCGCGGACCAGCGGCTCGCCAACACACCCGGACTCCCGTGTGCCGTGGAACTGATCAAATGAGGAGGCGGCGTCGTGGCGAAGGACAACGATGAGACCGACCCGGTCGACACGATCGTGCGGGAGTGGCAGCGGGAACGACCCGACCTCGACCCGTCGCCCATCGGGCTGTTCGGTCGCGTTCACCGGGTGTACCTGCGGTACCAGGCGATGCTCGGCAGGGTGTTCGACGAGTACAACCTCAACTCGGCCTCCTTCGACGTCCTCGCATCCCTGCGACGGGCAGGAGAGCCGTACCGGAAGTCCGGCAGCGAGCTGGCCGCCGGATCACTGCTGTCCTCCGCGGGCGTGACCCTGCGCCTGGACCGGCTGGAGAAAGCCGGCCTCATCGAACGGAAGCGTGACGTCGAGGACCGACGCGTCGTGTACTCCCGGCTCACCCAGGAAGGCCTGCGCGTCATCGAGAAGTCCATCGAGGCGCACCTGGCCAACGAGCACCGGATGCTGACCCGGCTCACCGCGGAGGAACGCGCTCAGCTCGGCCGGCTGCTCGCGAAACTGGAGGGCTCCATCATCGAGGCCGCCGCAACCGAGTCGGGCTGAGCCGTCGCAGTCGTTGGTGTTCGCGCCGCTGGGGCAGGGTCGACCGCCATACCGCCCTTGAACACCCACTCGTGCGGCGCGGCAGCGGACAATCGCGACAGGATCCGGGTGAACACCAGGCGCTTACACAGCCATTACCCGCCCGTCGATGGCGCGGTGCAGCGGTTCAGCGCCTACCTGTCACCCTTGCAAAACCGCTCGACCATGGGTACTGTTCGTTTTCGCACAGTATGTTCATAATCGAACGGAGCTAGCCACAGTGACGAGTGTCGGCATCGCAGGGGGCGGAATCGGTGGCCTCGCGGCGGCCATCGCGCTCGCGCGGCAGGGCGCGGATGTGGTCGTGTTCGAGCAGGCGTCGCGGTTCACCCGCGTGGGCGCCGACGTCAACCTGACACCCAACGCGGTCCGCGCGCTCGACGGCCTCGGTGTCGGTGCGGACCTGCGCGCCACCGCTGCCCGTCCGGCGTACCGCATCAGCCGCACCTGGGACACCGGCGAGGAGACCTCGCGGCTGCCGATGTCCGACGCCGCGGAGCACCGCTACGGCGCACCGCAGCTCACCATCCACCGCGCCGACGTCTTGGCAGCCCTGCAGCGCGCCCTGCCGGAGGGCGTGCTGCGACTGGGCTTCCAGGTGGTCGATGTGCGACAGGACGGGAGCAAGGTCGTGGTGACCTTCGACGACGGCAGTACGGAGACGGTCGACGTCCTCGTCGGTGCCGACGGTATTCACTCGGCGGTGCGTACTGCCCTGTTCGGCCCCGAGCACCCGGAGTTCACCGGCGTCGTTGCCTACCGCGCCGTGGTCTCCGTGGCGCGGCTCGACGACTCGGCCACCAATCTCGACGCGTTCACCAAGTGGTGGGGCCCGGATCCCCAGACCCAGATCGTGACCTTCCCGTTGAACCAGGGCGAGGACATGTTCATCTTCGCCACCACACCGCAGGCGAGTTGGCGCGAGGAGTCCTGGACCTGCCCCGGCGACGTCGGCGAGCTGCGGGCGATGTACTCGTCCTTCCATTCCGAGGCCCGGTCGTTCCTGGACGCCTGCGACGAAGTTCTCAAGTCGGCGCTCTACGTGCGCGACCCACTGGCCGCGTGGAGCCGCGGGAGCACGACACTGCTCGGCGACGCCTGCCACCCGATGATGCCGTTCATGGCGCAAGGCGCCGGTCAGGCCATCGAGGACGCCGTGGTGCTTGCCCGCTGCCTGACTGAAGGTACTGGAACCCTCGAGGACCGGTTGCAGAGTTACCAGCGCGCACGCATCGACCGCACCGCGCGGATCCAACGCGGCTCCCGAGAGAACAGCTGGCTCAAGGACGGCGGCAACGCTGACTGGGTGTACGGCTACGACGCATGGGACGTGGCACTCAGGTGAGCGGCGACCGATCGTCCTCGGCAACCGCGCGGGTGTTCGCGCTTGTCGGGCATGTCGCGGCCGGGGGTGACACCGCCAACCTGAGCGAGCTGAGCCGTGCCACTGACGTGAACCGGGTGACCGCCATGCGGGTGCTGGCGGACCTGGAACACGAAGGTGTCCTGGAACGCGGCAACGGCGGCGGCCACAGGATCGGGCTCGCGTTTCTGCGGCTCGCCTGTCAAGCGCTGCGTTCGGAGGATCTGACGAGCATCGGTGGCCGCGTTCTCGGTGAGCTCAGTGCCGAGCTGCAGCTCTCGGCGTACCTGGTCCTACCCGACAACGACCACGCGCTCTATCTGCTTCGGCGGGTTCCCACGAGTCCGCTGGTGAGCAACATCGCGATCGGCAGCCGCGTGCCCGCCCACCTCACCACCGCGGGCAGGGTGCTGCTGCTGGCCCACCCGGCGGACGAGCTCGTCGAGCTGCTCGGCCCCGAGCCGCTGGCTGCCACCACACCGCAGAGCCCGACGACGTACCGTCAACTCGAAGGGCTCCTCGACGAGGCCCGCGCCCGCGGCTGCGCCTGGAGCCACGCGGGGTTCGAACCGGACATCGACTCCTGCGCGGCACCTGTCATTGGCGGCGAAGGCACGCCCATCGCCGCGGTCAGTGTCGCCGGACCTCCCGATGACCTGCGCGCGAGTGAAGAGCGGGAGCGCTTCGTCGAGGCGTCGGTCAAGCGCGCGGCCCGGCAGCTGTCCGACTTGCTGCAGGTACCCGGAGCCCCGACGTTCTGAATCTGGGGAGACGGCCCGGCAGGTCAATAAGCTTGTGGCTGAGGATATTAGCCTCTATTCTCTTAGAGCTGAAGCATTTTCCGCTCCACTCGCTGACAGCCATCAGCTCACACACAAGCGGCCGGGAGGACCCATGTCGACAGCCATGCAGGACGACCTGCAGCGAGGGGATCAGGTTGACCTGAGCATCGAACAGTGGGCGGCGCACTGGCCGGAGCTCGACGTGTCGGCATTGAACGTGTTCGGCCGCGTGCATCGGATCTTCCAGATGTACCAGGCCCAGATCTCGCGGGTCTTCTCCGACCACGGGATCAACACGGCCTCGTTCGCGGTGCTGGCAGCGCTGTGCCGCACCGGCGCGCCGTACCGCCTCAGCGTCGGCGCCTTGGCCGAGCAGACCCTGGTCTCCACCGGGGGCATGACGATGCGGCTCGATCGGCTGGAGCAGGCCGGGCTGATCACCAGGGAGCGAGACCATGACGACCGGCGAGTGGTCTACGCCCAACTGACCACCACTGGCCTCGGGCACGCCCGACGGGTTGCCGAGGCGCACTTCGGCAACGAGTCGCGGCTGCTCCACCTGCTCGGCCACAGCGAGCGGGAGCAGCTGGCGCAGCTGCTGCGGAACCTGGAGAAGTCCATCGAGACCGCCGAGGGGTGAGCTGATGGCCGCCAAGCCGCCAGGAGGTCGCCGCAAGGCTATCGACGCCCTGCCGGATGCCGTCGACTATGTGCGCGCAGACTGGGCGCGCGAACGCCCCGACCTAGACACATCGGCGATAGGTGTGTTCGCTCGGGTGTCGAGACTGCACGCACGGCAGCGCGCCCTGTTGACCGGCCTGTACGAGGAGTACGACCTCACCCTCGCCGCGTTCGATGTGCTGGCGAACCTGCGACGGTCAGGACCTCCGCACCGCAAGACCGCTGGCGAACTCGCGGAGTCGTCCCTGCTGACCACCGGGGGTGTCACATTCCGGCTTGACCGGCTCGAAGAACAGGACCTGATCAAGCGGGTCCGGGCGGCCGGTGACCGCAGGGTGGTCTACGCCCAGCTCACCGAGCACGGCCGCGAAGTTATTGACGCCGTGATCGACCGGCACGCCCACGCGGAGCGGGAGATGCTCGACGACCTGAGCGCGGCCGAGATGGACCGGCTGGCTCGTCTGCTGAAGAGGGCAACGGCCTCGATCGAGATGTATGCCCAGCGCCGCGCGGACTCCGGCAGCGCGAGCGACTGACTGCTCGCGCAACGCGCACACCTGCTGGCCCTAAGCAGCCTGGGCCTTCGCAGAAAAAAAAGCTTGACTCTGAGTATTTTGCCTCTAACATATTATCCAAGTTAGGTGACCTGCGGCACGTCCACGCCGGGCCCCACGCCGGCACTCGGAAAGGCACAAACACATGCGATACACACGCAAGACGCTCGTTGCAGGGGCGATCGTCACATCGCTCGCCCTCACCGCATGCGGCGGCGACGGCGAGGGTGAGAGTGACTCGGCCGAGGCGCTGAGCGGAAAGACCTGCGCCGACTTCGATCTCAGCTCTCCCCCTGCGGAGCCGGTCCCGATTCGCATCGGCCACGGCGACCAGACCGACGCCCCGCTGTTCGTGCAGTTCCTGGCGCACGAGGAGGCCGAGCTGGACCACTACGGGCGCTGGTACACGCTCGATGCCCAGCAGTTCGCCCCGCCGGACCGGCTCGCCGCCTACCAGGCAGGCGCGCTGGATGCGGGCACGGCGGCCGCCCCGCAGCTGCTGAGCGGGATCGAGCAGGGTCTCGACATCGCGGCGGTGGCCTCGCTGGCCACCATCATCGACGACGGCGGCGAGACCTACGCCTACTCATACCTCGCGCTGGAGAACAGCGGTATCGACGGCCCAGAGGACCTGAAGGGCAAGAAGATCGGCATCATCGCCCCCAACACCTCCACCGAGTACTGGGCCATCGCCGCCCTGCAGTCGGCAGGTCTCGACGCCCGTGACGCCGAACTCGTGTCGGTGCCGCCGCCGACCGCCGAAGAGGCGCTACGCAGCGGCCAGGTCGACGTCCAGTTCTTCTCCGACGTCTTCTACGCCCTCGCCACCCAGAAAGGTGGACTCGTCGAGGTGTTCGACGGTTTGACGGGGCCCGGCTTCGACCAGGAGTTCCTGTCGATCTGGTTCGACAAGGGATTCGTCGCGGACAACCCCGAGGCCTACTGCGCCTGGGCCGCCGACTACCAGAAGGCGATGCAGTTCTACCTCGACGAGCGGCAGGCAGCGCTGCGCGTGCTGATCGAGGAAGGCTACGACTCGGCACCGTCGGTCGACGCGGCACTCGCGCGAAAGGGTCCTGGCCGCAAGGCGGACGGCCGCATCAACGAGGAGAACTTCCAGAAGCTGATCGACGACTCGGTGGAGACCGGCTTCATGGACCTGACGATCAGCACCGACGACGTGTTCCTCGACGGCTTCTCGCTGACCGAGTAGCGCGACCGCGACGAATTGGAGGCGAGCATGCTCGAGGTAAAGGGCGTTGGCAAGACCTTCGCGACCGGTAGCGGCGACATCGTCGCACTGAAGGGCATCGACCTGGAGGTCAGCCGCGGCGAGTTCGTCACGATCCTCGGCCCGAGTGGCTGCGGCAAGAGCACGCTCCTGCATCTGCTCGGCGGCTTCGACGATCCGACCGAAGGCAGCATCACCCTCGACGGGCGCCCCATCAACGGCCCCGGCCGCGACCGCGGGATGGTGTTCCAGCACGCCACCCTGTTCCCGTGGCGCACGGTCATCGCGAATGTGGCGTGGCCGATCGAGGTGACTGGTGTCGACCGCCGCGCGGCGCGAGCAAGGGCGGCCGAGCTGCTCGAGCTGGTGGGGCTGAGCGGGTTCGGCGGATCACTGCCTGGTGAGCTCTCCGGCGGCATGCGCCAGCGCGCCGCGATCGCGCGGACGCTGGCCATGAACCCCAGCGTGCTGCTCATGGACGAGCCGTTCGGCGCCCTTGACGCGCAGACAAGGGAGCTGATGCAGGAGGAGCTGAACCGGCTCTGGCAGCAGGCCGAGCTGACCGTGGTGTTCATCACCCACGACATCAACGAAGCCATCTTCCTTGGCGACCGTGTCATCACGATGAGCTCGCGACCGGGACGCATCGTGGACGACTGTCCGATTGAGATCCCTCGTCCGCGCGGCGTCGAGGCGAAGCACGACCCCCACGTGCTGGAGTACCACAACCGCTTCTGGGGCCTGATCCGTGACCAGTTGGTCCCGGCCCGCACCGCCTCAGCGAAATCAGGGATCTCAACATGACGGCGGCAACCGCACCGGCGCCAGTCCGTTCGCGCAACAGGTCCATGCTGGACACGATGGTGAGCCGCCGCTGGCCGGTCACCCTGGTCTTCGGCGTGTTCCTGCTCGCGGCCTGGGAGATCGGCACCGCGACCAAGGTGCTGCCCGACGCCGTGCTCGGGCCGTCGACCATCGCGGGGGCGGTTGCCGAGTTCGTGGCATCGGGTGAGCTCCCTGGGCTGCTCGGGCCGAGCCTGCAGCGCTCGTTCGCGGGCTACGTCATCGGCGCAGGCCTCGGTGCGTTCGTCGGGCTGCTCGCGGGCACCGTCAAGGCGGTCGAGGATTCCATCGAGCTGCCGGTGTCGTTCACCTACCCGCTGCCCAAGATCGCGCTGTTCCCTGTGTTCGCCGTCTGGCTCGGCTTCACCGACCTGACCCGCGTCCTGGTCATCGCGCTTGCCTGCTTCTACCCGGTGTATCTGAACGCGCTCAGTGGTACGCGCGCCATCGACCCCAACCTGATCTGGGTGGCGCGCAACGCGGGTGCCAGCAAGGTGCGCACGTTCCTGCAGGTGGTCGTTCCCGCCGCGCTGCCGCGGACCTTCACCGGGCTGCAGATCAGCCTGGCGATCTCGTTCATCCTGCTGTTCGCCACCGAGACCATCGGGTTCTCCAACGGCCTCGCCGCCGACCTGTTCCAGTCCTTCCAGGACGGTCGCCTCGACAGGATGTACGCGGGCATAGCGATTCTCGCCATCGTGGGCTTCCTTGCCAACGCGGCACTGGTCGGAATCACCAAGCGACTGATCCGCGGCACGACGATCGGAGGTGCTCAGCATGGCTGAGCAGACACTGACCGCAACGTGGAACCATCGGCTGCGCTCCGTCGTCTCGGCGTCCCGGATGCGACGGATCGCCAGCCTGCTGATCCTGCTCGGCGCCTGGGAGGTCAACGCCCAGGTATCGCAGAACCGGCTGACCCCGTCGTTGGCTGTCGTGGCCGAGACACTGATCGACGACATCGTCTCCGGTGAGCTCTGGTTCCACGGACGACTGACGCTGTTCCGGGGTTTCAGCGGTCTGGCCATCGCGCTGGTACTCGGAGTTCTCGTCGGCTTCGCCATGGCCCGCAGCCGCTGGATCGACGCGGCACTGCGGCCGCTGCTCAACGGCGTCTACCCGATCCCGAAACTGGCGCTCTACCCGGTCTCGATCCTCATCCTGGGATTCGGTGCGGCGTCGAAGATCGGGCAGGTCGGGATCGAGTGTTTCTTCCCGATCGTCTACAGCGCCTACGCCGGTGCCGCCGCCATCGACCGCAACATGGTGTGGCTGTCGAAGAACGCGGGCGCGAGCACCTGGCGCACCACAAGGGACGTGGTGTTTCCCGCCGCCCTTCCCTCGATCCTGACCGGCATTCGAGTTGCCACCCCGATCATGCTCATCGTGATCACCGTGACCGAACTGCTCGGCGAGAGCCGCGGGCTCGGGTTCCTGATCCGCGACGCGCAGGCTCGCTTCTTGCCGGAACGGGCCATCGCCGTCGTCGCCGTTCTCGGCATCCTCGGCTTCGCCTTCGATCGGCTGATCGTCGTACTCACCCGCAAGCTGGTGTACTGGGAGAAGGGAGTCAGGCTGTGAGGCCGCTGGACCGGCCGAACGTCCTGCTCATTACCACCGACGAGCAGCGCGCCGACCACGTCGGATTCGGCGGGGACCCGGTGGTCCGCACACCCCACCTGGACGCCCTTGCGGAATCGGGCGTCACCTTTGACACTGCCTACGTCGCGAACCCGACCTGCATGCCGAACCGGGCGTCGATCGTCACCGGGCGGCTGCCGTCGAGCCACGGCACGCGGGTCAACGGCCTCGCGCTCGATCGTGATGCGCAGACATTCGCGCGCGTGCTGCGCCGTGACGGTTACCGCACGGCGCTGATCGGAAAGGCGCATCTGCAGCCGCTTGGCCACGGCGCGGACGAGGTGGGGCGACTGCTGTCCGAGCGCCCTGGCGGGGACGCCGTCTCGCGCGGCTGGCCAGCGGGGTGGGACACGCTCGAGTGGCTCGAGCGTCATCGCGAGGGGTGGGTCGACGTCGGTGACAACTACTACGGCTTCGACCATGTCCGGTTGACCGGGGGTATCTCCGCGGCGGCAGGCGGGCACTACCTGCACTGGCTCAGGCAGCAGGGCGTCGACCCGTCGAAGCGGCTGGGACCCGCCAACGCGCGATGGCGCTCGTCGTTGTGGGACCAGGTGTTCATGCCCGACCTGCCTGCCGAGCTGTCGACGACCTCCTACATCACCGATCGGACGAGCGAGTTCATGTCGCAGGCGGTGGCCGCAGGCAAGCCGTTCCTTGCCTGGTGCTCGTTTCCGGATCCGCACCACCCGTTCGCACCTCCCCCCGAGTACTTCGACCGGTATCGGCCGGACGAGGTCGGCGTGCCCGAGTCGTTCGCCGATCGGCACGAACGCTCGATGCCGCACATCCGCAAGATCCTCACGGGTATGGGGGCGCCGAACGGCCCGTTCCAGGTGTGGGCACCCACCGAGGCGCAGCTGCGCGAAGCGCTGGCAGCACAGTACGGGTCGATCGAGCAGATCGACGACGCCGTCGGCAGGCTGCTGCGCGAGCTCGACCGGCTCGGCGTCGCCGAGAACACGGTCGTCGTGTTCACCAGCGATCACGGCGACATGGGTGGGGACCACGGCCTGCTGCTCAAGCACGCGGTGCACTACGAGGCGTGCATCCGTGTCCCGCTCGTCGTCCGGGTGCCCGGAACGACACCTGGCCGGTGCTCGTCGCTGGTGAGCTCGCTGGACATCGCGCCGAGCATCCTCGAGCTGACCGGGTCGGGCGGCTACGGAGGCATCCAAGGCCGGAGCCTGCTGCCGCTCATCGACAACCCCGGCCGCAGCCTGCGCGATGCGCTGCTGATCGAGGAGGACCAGATCTTCGGTGTCGAGGGGCTGCCCGCACCAATACGAATGCGCACCGTCGTCACGGATCGCTTCCGCTACACCCGGTACGCGGGCCAGCAGCACGGGGAACTCTTCGACCGGTCCAGTGACCCCGCGGAGCTGGACAACATCTTCGGCATGGCGGCTGCCGGGTCCCTGCAGCGGGAGCTGACCGAGCGTCTTGTCGCGGAGTTGCTGGCCTCGGCCGACGAAGCCAGGGCACCGACTCACATGGCGTGAGCGGCGCAATCGGCTGCGGGGTTCCGCGCGCTCTAGTCGAATTCGCCGTCCTTGA
>JBOHER010000162.1:0-22196 GCA_050701115.1 Haloechinothrix sp.
GGTTGGAACCGGCCGCAGCCCTCACGACACCTACGGCACGGTGAATCCTCGCCGTGCGCATCACATCGCCGTAGTTCACGAGACGGAAGTTGTCCACAGCGAAGGCGAGGTTGTCGCCCTCGCCGTCGTTTGCGACGGAGTTGCGTCCTAGCTGAACTGTCCAGTGGACGAGCCTCAGACCTTGGCCGTCCGATAACCCGGCAATCGGAATGTCGAACTCGCCCGTGCCCCGCACCCACTGGCCGTCCGGCGTGCCGTAAACGTCCTTCACCGGTACGACACCCGCCAGCATGTACAGCATGGTGCCGTCCCGGTGGGGGACTTGATGAAATGCGGCGAGTCGATGCCTGCGAAGTAGGTCGGCACGAATGAATCTCCCATGATTCCTCCATTTCGTGGGTCGGCCCAATGCCGCTGCTGTTCGAGTCAACGAGATCGCCAACACGCCCACAAAAGTCGAGAACCCCAGCCTGAGCCGAGGTTGTCGCTGTCTCAACCAGACGCGCACGCCCGGAGGGATTCGAACCCTAACTTTCGATCTGTAGATTGGCCGTCGGCGTGTCGCCCGCCGGTATCCTGGGCGTTGACAAGCGCTACACGCGGCTGATGAGGCGTTAGTGGCACGGGTTTGCGTCATTTCGTGGATCAACTCGAGGATTGAGATCACGCTCGCTGTCCAAAATAGACGGTCTGCTGTGACTTGGCGTCATTGTGGCAGAGGATCCGCGCGCACTTCGCGGCATCAGCGATTACGACGCCACGTTTCGGTCTGCCAGTGCAGTGGCGCTCGTGCGGGCGGGCGGTTCGTTGGTGATCTCGTGCTGGCGCCGGGTCGTGTTCAAGTCTGCTGTGGGGTGTCAAGTTCGTTGGCCCAGGAAGTGAAGTACGCGCGGAGCTCTGCTACCCGTTCGGGTTCTGTCGGGAAGTCGTGGTCTGTGAAGCGGGCGAGCGATCGCATCATGTCGGCGAGGACGGCGCGGTCGAGCCCGGCGTCGACGTCTTCGGCCCAGGTGATCAATTGTGCCTTGGTGAAATGGTGGGCGAGGGCGTAGACGTCGAGGAAGTCGCGGGCTTCGGCTCGGTCGAACGGGCGACGAGTTTGCGGGCGGCCAGTTCCTCGAGCGCGAAGGTTGGGCCGGCAACCCTGGCCACGGGCGGCAGCCGCGGTGGCGAGTCGAGCGCGAGGTCAACGAGCAGGTTCTCCGACCCGGACACGACGAGGCGGCAGAAGGTCCCGGCGTCGTGGATCCGCTGTATCGACCACCCACGGCGTTGGCCGGCCGCCTCGAATGCATCGCGAGGCCCGGGTGACATCACCGGCGGTGGGCGCGGTGAACAAGTCGAGGTCCTGGGTTGGCCGGGTGGTGAGGTGTTGCGCGGCGAGTGCCGCGCCGCCTGCGAGCAGGAACCCGGCGCTCTCCGGCAGGCTGAAGAAGACCTGGGCGACCTCGACCTGGAACGCGGTCAGCGCCCCAGAGTTTTCGGCGGAGCTCACGACGCCGCCACCGATGATCGCTGGCCCATGACGTCGGCCCAGGCGGCCCGGATGTCCCGCGGCAGCACCAGTTCGTCCCACAGGTCGGCCAGCAGTGCGCCGTCGATGTAGACGAGGACATCGTCGGGTCCGCCTTCGCGCAGCACGATCTCGTAGGCCCGGGCGCGGTCGCGTCGGTCACTGAGGTCGAATTGGCGGTGCGGCTGCGACCAGTTCAGGTGCAGCGGCAGCTCAACGGTGGCCAGCGCCTCCTCGACCAGCACCCCGTGCTCGGGGCAGGAACGCCGACGGCGCCGCAGAGAGATCCGGCAGGCCCGGCCCACCCATGTCCAGATGCCGCCAGCTCGAGTCGACCGCCCGGGTGTCGTAGCGGTGCCGCGTTGTGAAGGTGCACATCGGACACGCCAGCCGCCGCTGGCGCAGCCTCACCGTCACCCGCAGCTCACCGTCGACCACAGCGTGAGCCGCCGGACGAGGTAGTTCCATTCCACACCTGATCCAGCGCGACGGGGCAAAGATATGCTCGCGCTTGGCCAATGACTCGGTGGAATCGGACCAGGTCGGCCACGTTTGGGACTGCCGTGGATGCAGGTTTCGTTGCGATCGATCCGGGGTCGTCCCGCGGGTCGGTGTCTGCGGTCTGTGACTATGTAGGACGGTGCATGATGGGATCAGCCAAGGGCGGGAGGTGGCATGGCGAAGGCGAGTAGCCGCCGGCAGCTGGTGTCGAACGAGCTTCTGGAGCATGCGGCTCGGCTTTTCAGTGAGCGGGGATTTGCAGGCACGAGCTTGCAGGACATCGCCGATGCAATGGGTGTGAGCCGTCCTTCGATCTACACCTACGTCCGTAACAAGGAGGAGCTGCTCGCGGCGCTGGTGCACGACGTGCTGGATCCGACTGTGCGGATCCTCGAGGAGGCGCGTGCGCGCACCGACGTTCCGGAGGACGAACGGCTGGCCGATGCGGTGCGCGCCATGGCGCTGCAGAGCTGCGCCAACACCGCGCGGTTTCGATTGCTCGATCGCAGTGAGCCACATCTGCCGCCTGAGCTGGCCGAACAGCACCGCGACTCGCGGCGCCGGGTGCTCACGCTTCTTGTCGGCTTGATCGAGGACGGTGTGACGGCGGGCCGTGTTCGGCCGGTGTCGGCCCGGACGGTCGCGCTGGCGCTGCTGGGGATGGTCAACTGGATTGCTTGGTGGTATCGCCCGGGTGTCGATGAGCCCGCGGAAGAGATCGCGGATCAGATGGTGAACTTGGCGATGGTCGCGATCAGGCGCAGTGAGGAGCGCTCCGTGGACGCCGGCCCGTGGGGGGCGGTCGCCCTGCTCAAAGAGGACGTTGCTCACCTCGAGCGAACGCTGGCCGCCACCCTCCCGTCCGATGACGACCGGAGCGGTGGCGCTGCGGGCGGACTCAGCCGGTGATTCCGTGTTCGGCCAGCCAGCGGAGGGTCTTCCCGTAGAAGTCCGGGGCTGCCTTGGTCACGTTGATTGAGTGTCCCGACGTCTGGACGATGTACTGCGTGTACTTGGCCTTCGGTCCGTAGTAGTTCGCTTCGTCTCGCGCTTGCGGGTCGGAGTTGCAGTCTTTGGTTGTCGGGCACCAGATGAGGTCGTACTGCCCGAGTGCGTACAGCACGGGGGCCTCGATTCCTCGGGTGATCTCCGGGTTGTAGGAGTCCGCGGTGATGCCGGTCAGCTCTGTGGGGGAGACGGTGTCCTTGAGGCGTTCCTCGATCGGCGCGATCGCGGGGTCGTAGGCGCCGGGTTCGACGAAGGTCTTCGCGCGGTTGCCCGGCACGGTCGTGAGATACCCGACTGGCAGTTTGCCGGCGAACTTCGGGTCGAGGGCGGCCGGGTAGAACTTGTCCGCGACGTGGGCGAGGCCTTGGGGCGCGAAGTTGTGTCCGACGCCGGTGACGATCACCGCGTCGACGTCCTTATACGTCGAAGCCTCGTGTTGGGCTGTGAGCCCGCCCATGGAGTGCCCGTTCAGGACAACGGTGTCGAACTTAGGCCCCAACGCCCCGCTGCGCAGGTATTGCACGAGCTGGTGGGTGACGTGGCCGGCGACGCGGAAGTCGAGCGTGAGGGGATCGGGGTGGTCACTGCGCCCGTAGCCGAGCCGGTCGATGTTCAGGGTCGCGAAGCCGGCTTGCGTCGCGGCGTTGACGTAGGAGTAGGTGTCGGGCTGGTAGGGCCAGTCCCAGTAGGCGTGGTTGTAGGTGCCGCCGTGGATGAGGATCTGCACCGGCGTTTTTGAGGTGACGTCACCCCGGCTGCAGAACTCCCCGTAGACCCGCTGGACCTTGGGGTCTCCCTCGGACTGGTGTACTGGGAAGTACAGGCCGCGGCAGTCGGCACCGCTCGGCGAGTCCGCGCCGGCCGCGGCGGGAGCGACTTCGTTCGCGAGCTCAGCGGTTGTGGTGGGTGAGGGGCTCGGCTCCGTCGCTCTCGCGGTGACCGCCGATCCGGTCAGCGCCACGATCGCCGCCACGGCCAGGCCAAGACCACGCCATCGCCGGGTGTGTGCAGAGTCCATGAGTCCTCCTCTGTCGTCTCCTTTGTCATCGAGATCGTCAACGAGCGATCACTCGGCGACGCGGGCCGTGACGTTCATGTTGAAATCCTGACGATAATGTCACGCCGGTCGTGGAGGAAGCAACGTCACCCGAATGGTGGATTGCGACGACCACGTCAGAAAGCTGACAGTATTGTCACGACTAGGAGGTCAGCATGACCGCAACACGCGCAGACCCGAAATCACTGGATCGTCGTGGCCCTCGGCTTCGCCGCGATCGTCTTCGACGGCTACGACCTGATCGTCTACGGCTCTGTGGTCCCGTCCTTGCTGGCTCAGCCGGGGTGGGATCTCACGCCGCCCGAGGTCGGAGCGATCGGCAGCTACACATTGCTGGGCATGTGCGTCGGGGCCATAGGCGCCGGAGTGCTCACCGACCGGTTCGGTCGCCGCCGGATCTTCATCGGGGCACTGAGCTGGTTCTCTGTCATGATGCTGGTTGTGGCCGCGGCGCCGACGCCGGAGCTGCTGGGCCTCGGGCGGTTCCTGGCGGGCTTGGGGTTCGGCGGTATCGCGCCGGTCGCGATCGCGCTGGTGGTCGAGTGGGCGCCGCCGGCCCGGCGGAACCTGCTCAACGCCGCGATGTTGTGTGGGTTCCCGGCTGGCGGTGTCATTGCCGCCGTCGCGGGCATCGCCCTGCTGCCGGATCTCGGCTTCCGTGGCCTGTTCGCGTTGGGTGGTCTGCCGCTGGTGACCCTGGTCCCGCTGGCGGTCAAGATGCTGCCCGAGTCTCCCCGGTTCACTGCTGCGGCTGATGTGGCGGTGGGCAGCGCGCCGCGTGGGCGTGGGTTGTTCAGTGGACAGCCGGTGGTCGCCCTGGCGTTGTTCGCGGTGGCCAATGTCGCCGGGTTCCTGCTGGTCTACGGGCTCAACACGTGGCTGCCGCAGCTGATGCGGGAGGCGGGTTACGCGCTCGGTCCGGCGATCGCGTTCTTGCTCGTGTTCAACGTCGGCGCGATCGTCGGCGGGCTTTCGGGCTCGGCCATCGCGGACCGATACGGCAGCCGGTGGGTGGCCACGGGCGCATTCGCGGTCGGCGCGGCGTCGATCGGCCTCCTGGCGTTGCCCTTGCCGACCGTCGTGCTCTACCTGCTGACCGGCATTGCCGGCGCCGCTTCGGTGGGCACGCAGATCGTGGTGTTCGGCTACGTCGCGACCCACTACGACGTCGGGATCCGCGCCACCGCGCTGGGCGTCAGCACCGGTGTCGGGCGGCTGGGCGCCGTGGCCGGGCCCCTGGTCGGCGGTTACCTTATCGCCTCCGGCCTCGAGCTGGGCTGGAACTTCGTCGCCTTCGCCGGGGTCGCGTTGGTCGGCGCGCTGGTCGCCGCGGCAGTGCCCAGGCTCCGCCCGACCGCCCCGACGACCGTGCCCGCCGCCGCGCTCGCCGTGCCGGCCCACGACTAAGGAGACGTTGATGACTTCCGAGCCGACCCTGGACCTCCCCGACTACGAGCACAGCCGAGCGATCGCCTACCGGCGCGACGGGCTGTGGGGGGAACGCACCATCGGCGACGAGTTGCGCCACACGGCACGGCGCTTCGCCGATCGCACGGCTCTCGTCGCACCTGACACGAGGCTGACCTATCGCGATCTCGACGAGCTCACCGACTCCTTCGCCGCCGGGCTGCTCATCGCGACGCCGCTGCGGCCGGACGACCGGTTGATGGTCTCCGCCGGGAACGTGCCCGAGACCGTCGTGGCCTACTACGGGGCGGTCAAGGCCGGGATGCTGCCGGTCTGCACGCTGCCCGTTCACGGCCAGCGCGAAATCGGGCTGCTCGCCGAACACACCGGTGCCCGCGGGCACGTGGTGCAGGCCGACTTCACCGGTCAGGACCTGGCCGAGCTCGCCACCCAGATAGGACTGGACTCGGTCATCGCCTTGCGGGGGAGCGTCAACGGGGCCGTCGGTTACCACGAGATCCTCGCCGCCGGCGCCACGCAGCAGGCACGCGCTCGGCTGGCGGAGGTCACCATCGACCCGGGCGGCCTGGTCGCCTTCCAACTGTCGGGTGGCACGACCGGGCTGCCGAAGGTCGCTCCCCGCCGACACCGCGAGTACGCCCACAACTCGGCGGCCTGGGCGGCGGCCTTGAACATCAACGAGCACGACGTGGTCATGCATGCCCTGCCGATCATGCACAACGCCGGCATTGCCGCCGCCATGCAGCCCGCCCATCTGGTGGGCGCGGCGTTCGTGCTGGCGCCCGCAGCCGACCCGGAGACCATCACCTCGACGGTGCAGCGCGAAGCTGTCACCTGCATCCCGCTGGCCCCGCCCGCGGTGGTGATCCGGCTGCTCGATCACGCCGCGGCGACCGGTGCCCGCCTGACCGGCGTGCGTCGGATGTATGTCGGCGGGCAGAAGCTCCCGCTGGAGGTCGCCGTCCGGATCGAGCCGGAGCTGGGCGTGCCGTGCACCCAGATGTTCGGCATGGCCGAGGGCATGTTCTTGCGGACCCCGCCCGACGCCCCGGAGTGGGTCCGCCAGCACACCGTCGGCACCCCGATCTCGCCCGCGGACGAAGTGCGGGTCCTCGAGATCGGCGGTGACGACGAGGTCGCCGACGGCGAACTGGGCGAACTGGCCTGCCGCGGGCCGTACACCATCCCCGGCTACTACCGCGCGCCCGCACACAACGCGTCGACGTTCACCGCGGACGGCTTCTACCGCACCGGTGACCTCGCGGTACGGCACATCGTCGACGGCCACGCGTACTACTCGATCGAGGGCCGCATCAAGGACGTCATCAACCGGGGCGCGGAGAAGATCCACACCGAAGAGGTGGAGGAGATCGTGCTGCGGCACCCCGATGTGCATGCCGCCGCGCTGGTCGCCATGCCCGACCCGGTCCTCGGCGAACGCGGCTGCATCTTCTTGGTTGTGGAACCCGCGGCGGCCGCGCCCTCCGTCGCCGACCTCGGCGAGTTCCTGCGCGCGCAGGGACTGGCCAAGTACAAGTGGCCGGAACGGGTCGAGATCATCCCCGAGCTGCCGCTGACCAACGTTGGCAAGGTTTCGAAGAAGCAGCTGCGAGATCGCCTCGCCGGCCCGGTCGCCGTGGAGGTGGCACCGTGAGCGTGCGCAGAGTGGCTGTCGTCGGCGGCGGGCCGGGCGGGTTGTACGCGGCGCGGCTGCTGCGCCTGGCCGACCCGTCCGCCGAGGTCGTCGTCCACGAACAGAACCAGCCGGAGACCACCTTCGGCTTCGGCGTCGCCCTGGGCGCCCGCACCCAGCGCAACCTCGAGCTGGCCGATCAGGACACACTTCGCGACATCCTCGCCGCCTCCCGCCAGCACGACATGAGCATGCAGGTGGGGGACCGGGTCGCTCGGGTGCCCGGGGGCCGGCTGGTGGCGATCGCCCGCACCGAACTCCTCAACGTGCTCAGCAGGCACGCGGAGAAGGCGGGTGTGGTCCTGCAGCACGGCGTGCGGGTGGACGCGGACGATCTCGACGCCGATCTCGTCATCCTGGCCGACGGGGTCAGCAGCGCCGCACGCACGGCGCTGGCCGATGAGCTCGGCGCACACGTCGACGTCAGCCGCGGGTTCTATCTGTGGGCGGGTGCCGAGTTCGCCCTGCCCGAGGCCATGTTCGCCCCAGTCACCACCGACCACGGCACCTTCGTCGCCCACGCCTACCCGTACGCACCCGACCGCAGCACCTTCCTCGTCGAGGTCGACGAGAACACATGGCGCCGGGCTGGCTTCGACCAGACCACGGACGCAACGCCGCCGGACGCCTCCGACGAGGCCGCCTTGGCCTACCTGTCCGAGGCCTTCGCCGACCGGCTGCGCGGCCACCGACTGGTCGGCAACCGCACACGCTGGCTGCGCTTCCGCACCGTGACCTGCCGCCGCTGGTGGCACGGTAATCGGGTAATGCTCGGCGACGCCGCGCACACCGCGCACTACTCGATCGGCTCCGGCACCAAGCTCGCCATGGAAGACGCCATCGCGCTGTGCTCCGCGCTGAACACCGAGCCCGACCGCGACCACGCGCTGGCCCGCTACCAGACCCAGCGCAAACCCCAAGTCTCGCGGATGCAAGCGCTCGCCCAACGCAGCCAAGGCTGGTGGGACACCTTCCCCTCCCGCATGCACCTGCCCATCGACCAGCTCACCGTCGCCTACATGACCCGCGCGGGCAATGTCTCCCTGGAACGATTCGCCGCCAGCACCCCGGGCGTCGTCCGACCGGCCCTCGCCCAGCTCGCCGGCACCCCGCCGACACAGGTCGACCTCCGTGCGCCAATCGAATGGGTACTACGGCAGCCGCTTGCGCACGACCGCGCCGCGTTCGCAAACCGCGTCGTCGACCGCGCGCAGTTCAGCCTGACCGGGCAAGCCGAGACCAACGGGCGGCTCCCGCTCACCCTCGTCGACCGCGTCCCGGACGACCCGTGGGGCGCTGCGGCCGATTCCCTCGTCGAGGGCATCCGCCACCAGCTCGGCACCGGCACTCGCGGTGCCTGGATCACCGGACCGGCCGACCGCGACAGCATGATCACCCGGCTCGACCTCGCCGAGCGGGTCCGGCTCGCAGGGGCGCTCGTCGTGACCGAAGGGCCGCGCGCCCTGCAAGCCGATCTCGCCGCCGGCCTCGCCGCCGGACGCACCGACCTCATCGCCTTCGGGAGTGCCGAATGACCACACGCATCGGGCTCATCGTGCCCAGCTCCAACATCACCGTCGAAACCGAGCTGCCCCGGCTACTCCGTGCACACCCGACCACCGAGTTCTCCTTCCACTCCAGCCGGATGCGCATGCACACCGTCTCGCCCGAGGAGCTGCGGTCGATGAACACGCAGCGGGAGCGCTGCGTCGACGAGGTCGGCGACGCCGGTGTCGATGCCGTGCTCTACGGCTGCCTCGTGGCGCTCATGGCGCAAGGCCACCGCGATGGCAGGGGCGAACACGACCACACCGAACACGCCATCCGGGCGCAGCTGCACGAGCGCGGCGCCGACCCGCTGGTTGTGTCCAGCGCGGGGGCCCTCATCACCGCACTACGCGCCCTGGACGCCCAACGGATCGGGCTCGTCATGCCCTACCTCAAGCCGATCGCCCACCTAGTCGTCGACTACCTCACCGCCGAAGGCCTCGACGTCGTCGCCTGGACCGCGTTGGAGGTGGCCGACAACGCCGCCGTGGGATGTATCCCGGGCGCTCGGGTCCAGGTCGCGGCTCGGGGCCTCGACCTGCGCGACGCGGACGCGTTCGTGATCTCCGCTTGTGTGCAGATGCCCTCGCTCGACCTGATCGCCGACGCCGAGCGCGAGCTCGCGCTGCCGGTCCTGTCCGCCGCAACCGCCGGCGCGTTCACGCTGCTCGACGGCCTCGGCCTGCCGGTCGATATCCCCGGCGCGGGCAGTCTGCTGACCCGCGACACCGTCCTGACCACCCTCTAGAGAAGGAGCTCGCCGTGAAACACCTCGTCCAAGGCGTCGACCACGCAGCCTTCCCGACATTCGACCCAGCCGGCACCGTCCGCTTCTACCGCGACGTGCTCGGCTTCCCGGTCGTGCACTCGATCTGCGCGGCCGGGTGGGGGTATGCCGATCACCCCGACTTCATCCACTTCTTCTTCGACATCGGCAACGACGACCGGATCGCGTTCTTCTACTACTTCGGCCTGCAACCCTTCGGCGACGGCAACGACGTCTACGCCAACCTCGGCGACGACATCCCGAAGTGGTTCCGCGAGTCCCGCCACCTCGCGATTCACGTCGACAGCGAGGAAGACCTGCTCGAATACCGCAGGCGACTCGATGACAGCCAATGGCCGGTGGAGATGCAGGTCGTGCACGAGACGATCGAGTCGATCTACACCCACGACCCCAACGGCTACCTGATCGAGATCACCCGGGCGCTTCGACCAGTGACGCCGCAGGAGGATCTCGACGCGAACCTGACGATCCAGGCTCTGATCGACGTGGTCGCCGGGGATGAGCCGACCCTCGCGAAACTCCACGCCCGCAAGGCCGAGCTGATCGTCGAGCGCGCCGCGCAGTGGGAACTGGAAAAGGCTCGGGAAGGTGTCTCCCGGTGACCGCCCTGTATGTGCTGGACGTGCCCGAGAACACCCCGGTGGTGACGGTGGCGGGCGAGGACACCCGAGTGACCGTCGGCAAGATCGGCCCCTACTTCGAGATCGCCGCCGACGACGCGATCTCGATCGACCGCAGGGCGACCGGCGTCCGGCACGCCGTCTGGTACAGCGCAGTGGCCGGAGTGCGCTTCGGCCGCATCGTGCAACACGACAAAGACGCCCTCCGGGTGGAACCCTCATGACCCGAACAGCGGAACGACTCGGGGCGGGGCGCTACATCGAGGCCGGAACCGAACCCGCGGCGACCCGCACCACCCTGTACCAACTATCCACATCGGACGGTGCCACTGTGCCGGGCGTGCTGCGCACCATCCCGGGCGCCACCACAGTCGTCTGCATCATGCATCCGCGGCAGGACCAGACTCACCATCCGCTGGTTTCCCTGCTTCTACACGCCGGATTCGCCGTGTGGACGCAGTTCTCCCGATCGGTCAACAACGACCTGAACCTGATCCACGAGCAGGCGCTGCTCGATGTCGCCGCCGGGCAGGCATTCCTGCGTCAGCACGGCTTCGACGACGTCGTCGTGCTGGGACATTCCGGCGGCGGGACGCTGTTTGCGTTCTACCTCCAACAGGGCGCGCTCAAGCCCGCCGAGCGCCTGAGCGCGGCACCGTCCGGACGACCGGTCGACCTACCCGGCGCCGAGATGCCGCTACCGTCGGCGGCCGTGTTCCTCGCACCCCACCCGGGGCAGGGCGCGCTGCTGATGAACTGCATCGACCCGTCCATCGCCGACGAGACCGACCGCCTGTCGGTGATCGAGGAACTCGACCCGTTCAACCCGGACAACGGATTCCGGCCGGATCCGGAAAGCTCCCGCTACACCGCCGAGTTCCTGACCCGCTACCGGGCTGCGCAACGGGCCAGGATGGCCCGCATCGACGAGAAGGCCCTCGGCTACACCGAGCAAGCCAACGCGGCGCGGCGCCGCTTCCGCGAAACCGGGTCGGCCGCCGACCGGCGCACTTCGCTCGCGCCCCGGATCATCACGGTCTACCGCACCGACGCCGACCCCAGGACCGTCGATCTGTCGCTCGACCCGAACGACCGTCCATACGGATCACTGTTCGGCCGACGCCCCGACCTGATCAACTACGGCCTGGTCGGATTTGGCAGGCTCACCACCCCGGACGCGTGGCTGTCCACGTGGTCGGGCCTCCGGACCAACGCTGACTTCGTGCGCTGCGCCCCCGGCGTGACCGTGCCGACGCAGTTCATCGAGCTGACCGGCGACCAAGCCGCATTCCCGACGGACTCCGCCCGCATGTTCAACGCGCTCGGCACGGCCGACAAGACCTACGAGCGCGTGCGCGGCCTGCACTTCGGCGGGGCGATCCGTCCCGATGAGCCCACAGGCAACACGGTCGCTGCCGACCGCATCTCGGCCTGGCTGGGCGACCGCTTCGAGGCCGCGCCCACACCGTAAGACGCCCCTCCTCACCGTCGCGACTCGCGCAGTCGTCGACACGACCTCGCCCCTCTCGGCTACCGCCGCAGTGCCATCGCCGCCCTCTGTGGAAGAGCTCTACGACATCGGAGACGCCCTCAAAGACGCCGCGTCCCCCACGATGCCGTTAGTGCAGCTCGAGATGGGCGACGACGGCGTGGCCCGGCTCGACCTGCCCCGGGTCGACATGGGCCAAGGCGTGGTCACCGCCATGACGATGCTGATCGCCGACGAGCTGGACCTGCCCCTCAGGAAAGTCGAGGTAACGACAGCCGACGCCAGGCCCGAATTGCTGTTCAATCAGATCACCGCCGGATCGGCCACGATGCGGACGTTCTACGACCACGTCCGCACCATGGCGTCGATCGCCGCGCCCAGATAATCGGCGCTGCAGCCCGCCAATGGGACCTCGACCCCACATCCCTGAGCACGGCTGATGGCTCCGTCACGTCCCCGGACGGACGAACCGCCTCCTACGCATCGCTGTCCGCCGCCGCGGCGTCGATCGACCTGCCCACCGGAGCCGTCGCTCCCAAGCCGTCGTCCGAGCGGACCATCGTGGGTACCCCGACTGGACGCACGGACGCCCTCGCCGCCGTCACCGGCCGCAAGAAGTTCGTCATGGACATCATGCTCGGCACGGCGAAGCCGGCCTTGGTGCGCCGGCCACCGACGATCAAAGGCACCGTCCGGACCGTCCACAATGCCGCCCGGGTTAAGGCGATGCCCGGCGTTATGGGCGTGGTCACCATCCCGACCGGCGTGGCCGTCGTGGCGGACACCATCGAGCACGCACGCCGAGGCGTCAACGCACTGAACGCCGACTTCGGCCCCGGCCCAGTCGACGACCAGGACAACGACTCGATCCTCAGGCAACTGAAGAAGACCACAGCACCGTCCGCCGTTCCCGCGCTCGGTGCCAAGACACTCGAGGCGGAGTTCGACTGGGCCCCCGCCTGTCACGCGCCCCTCGAAACCGAGTGCGCCGTGGCGGACGTCCGGAAGGACGGCGCCGACATCTGGGCCGGGTTCCAGGCGCCGATCGTCGCGCAACAGGAGATCGCGGTCATGCTGGGCCTGCCCCAGGACAAGGTCAAGGCCCACGTCGTGTCGGCCGGTGGAGGCTTCGGCCGCAAGTGCTTCTTTGAAGCCGCCACCGAGGCAGCGCAAGTCTCCCAGGCCCTCGGCATCCCCGTGCGCTTGATGTGGCACCGCACCGACGACATGCGACACGGCAGGCACCGACCGCAGAACTACCACAAGATCCGGGCGACCGTCCTCGGGGGTCAGGTCATCAGCTACGAACAGCGCGCCGCCGGTGTCGCCCTCGACGTCGCCCCGGGTTTCGGAGAAATGCTCACCCACATCGCGACATCACTGCCGCCGGATGCCAAGACCACCGTGGGTAAGAAGCTCTACAGCCAAGCGCTGTTCAACCTGATGGTGTCATCGCCCTATCACTTCGGCGTCCACGACAAGGTACTCGCGGAACTTCCCACCGGTATCCCGACCGCCGCCTATCGCAGCGTCCGCTGCCCTACCACGCGCACGAGCGAGGAGATTGTGGTCGACGAGATCGCTGCTCTCCTCGGCAAGGACCCGCTGGCGTATCGCAAGGAATGTGCCAGACACTAGGGAGCCGCGACGGTGCTCGACGAGGTGGCACGCCGAGCCGACTGGGGCAAGCGCATGCCCTCCGGCTTCGCGCAGGGCGTCGGGTTCCACGACGAGGGCAACACGCTCACCGCCTGCGTCGTCGACTCGACGGCCGGAACCCAAAAGCGCCCCGGGTCACGAAGCTGACCCTGGTCGTCGACATTGGGACGGTCATCAACCCGACCGGGCTGGAGGCCCAAATGCAGGGCTGCGTGGCCGAGGCCATTTCACTCACCCTGACGGCCGGATTGAACATCAAGAACGGCCTATCCCTCGAAGGCAGCTACAGCCAATACCACTGGCTACGGATGCGGCACTACCCGAAGGACTGCCGGATTCACATCATGCCGTCGAGTAACAAGCACATCGGCGGGGCCGGGGAAGTGGGGGTCACCGCGCCCTCGGCCGCCATCGCCAACGCCTACGCCGCCGCGACGGGAATCAAGCCCCGAAGCTTCCCGATCGTGTTCCCCGTCGACTTCACCCCGTTCCCGCCGGGCAAGCTGCCCGCACCCGACCTCGTCTGAAAGGCCTGCCATGCCCCAATGCACCTTCGAGGTCAACGGACAATCGTTCACCGTCGAGGCGCCCGAGGACATGCCCCTGCTCTGGGTCCTGCGGGACATGCTCGGGATCTCCGGCGCCAAGTACGGCTGCGGAATCAACGTCTGCAAGGCATGCACCAGCCTGCTCGACGGTGAAGCGATCCGACCCTGCTCGGTCAAGATCTCTACCGCCGCCGGCCACAAGATCACCACCATCGAAGGTCTCGCCGACGGCGACACGCTGCACCCCGTCCAACAAGCCTGGCTCGAGCAGGACGTCCCCCAATGCGGATACTGCCAACCCGGCCAAATAATGAACGCCGTCGCGCTGCTGTCGAAATCGCCCCGACCGACCGACGCCGAGATCGACGACATCGAGAACGTCTGCCGATGTGGCACGTACCCCAGGATCCGCAAGGCCATCGCTCGAGCCGCCGAACTCATGAACTGAACCGGCGGCGTGTGCACGGCGATCCCCGACTGGCGCGCGACTTCGGCGGGCACGTTCACCGTGGCAGGGCCTCGATCTCGCCCAGCCGCCGGTCGTCGTACCGCGCCGGGACAGTGACTATCCCGTCGTCCGACTTCCGCTCACAGTGCCTACCCAGGAACGCCGTCGTCGTCGGTATCGAGATTTGGCGGCGAGCGGCTTCGGCGGCTCCGGGGCCGCCAGGCTGAAGCTTGCGCTCCGACCAGTGTTCGGGCGGCGCCGCTAGCCCGCAGGCCGGTGTCGAGGGAGGCGCGGCATGCGTGCACCAATGACGTCGGCGGCGCCGTGGTCGGCGGCGCTGACCCATGCTGCGTAATGGCGCAAGGTGGTCGATCCGTCCGCGTAGCCAGTCGACCGGAGACGGTTCGGAGGTCCACGCCGGAGGTGAGCAGCTCGATCGCGGAGTAGTGGCGGAGCTGTTTGAGCCGGGTCTTGATTCCCAGTTTCGCGACGAGTCGGCTGTACCGACGAGTGATCGCACTCGGATCGCGGGGCTTGCTGAAGTCCGGCTGGGCGGAGAAGACCCAGGTATCACCCGTGAGCGCACGCAACGCCGAGCATGAGCAGTTGGCGTGTGCAGTCCGCCTTGTGCTTGCGGATCAAGTCCACGGTGACCTTGTCCACCGACACGTACCGCATCTGGTGGTCCCTAGGGTCCTTGATGATCACGCCGTTCGGACCCCTGACGTAGTTCTCGTCGAGCCGGATTGTTCCCTTGTCGAGGTCTATGTCGCACCGCTGCAGCGCCACCACCTCGCCACGACAGCCACCGGTAACCGCGGACAGCCAACTGAACAGACCCCAAGCGTCGTCCTTGCTCCAAGCGGCTTCCGCGATGCGAGCCATCTCCTCAGAAGAGGGAGGGTCCGGCTTCGGACGCTTCTTCGACGGAAGCCGGACCGCCGGAGCGGGGTTGTACGGGATCCAATCCCAGCGCACCGCTGCGGTGAGTGCGCCATTGATGATCGCGTGCACTGACCTGACGCTGGAGGCCGCATAAGGTCGGCACTCGTTGTCCCGGCATCGAACCTGGCGGCAGTCGTGGGCTCCCTCGACGACGTGCTCCTCGACGAAAGGCCGCCCGCTGCACCGGTCGCGGCATCGGCGAAGATCCGTGTAGAACGCTTCGAGCCGCTGTGAGGCCTCACGAACCAGCAGCATCAACGGCACTCGCCCAGCGCCGGCTTGATGTAGTTGCGGATCTGCGACGCGTAGTTCATCCGCGTGGTCTCGTCGAGTTCGTGCTGGGGCAGCCACCGGTCCAGCAACGCACCCAGCGTGGCCTTGGTGCGAGCGACCTTGAGGGAGTCGGCCTCGGCCTGCAGGCGCGTGAGGACCTTCTCGGCCTCCTGCCGGGCGCCCTGCTCCGACCGCACGGAGCCTGGCTTCTCGATACGCACCGACTCGGTCAGCACGACCCGCTCGCCGGGTCCGTACCTGCGGAAGTTCGGACCTGGAGCGGGTTTCCCGTCTGGCGGATGCTGCCGCGCCTGCGTCGCTCTCGGTGTGGCTCGCGAGCGAAGCTAGCACCGCTTGTGGATAGGCCTGTGGATGAAGATCAGCTTAAGCGACTCAACAAGATCGACAACATGGCAACAAAAATCGAGAACCCCCAGCTCAGCCGGGGGTTCTCGCTGTCTCAACCAGACGCGCGCCCGAAGGGATTCGAACCCCCAACCTTCTGATCCGTAGTCAGATGCTCTATCCGTTGAGCTACGGGCGCTTGTTCAGTTATCGGCTAGCCAGGCTAACCGGTGACCCGGTCGGCGTTCCAACCGGGTTGGCTTCCGACCGAGGTCGGTCACCGCGCGGAGGCTCCGGGATTTGAACCCGGGAGGGGGGGTTACCCCCAACCGCTTTAGCAGTGCGGCGCCATAGACCAGACTAGGCGAAGCCTCCCAGGCCGTTGGCCACTGTCGGAACAGCGTACAGGGCGCGCCGAGCGTTCCACAAAGCGACCCGGGCACGGGCACTTGGTAGTACAAAACTGCTGGTGCAGCGCCATCTGGTAGTACTTGCACGCACCCCAACTACTGAGCGCGGGCACGCTGCACGAAGGGTTCCAGTGCGGCGGGGTTGGTCAGTGCATCTGCGGATACCGCCTTCTCGGGTGCGACGCCACTGAGGATCTTCTTGACCGGTACCTCGCACTTCTTGCCGTTGAGAGTCCTGGGCACCTCGGCGATGGTGATGAACTCGTCTGGCACATGCCGGGGTGAGAGCGCCGACCGCAGTTCCTTGCGCAGCCACGGCTCCACCTCGGACAGCTCAGCTCCCGGGGCCAGCACGAGGAAGCAGAGCAGCTTGCCCTCGTCCTCCCCCACCCGTGTGGTGTCGATCACCAGCGAGTCGGCGACCTCGTCGAAGCCCTCCACCACCCGGTAGAACTCCGCGGTGCCCATCCGCACCCCACCCCGGTTCAGGGTCGAGTCGCTACGCCCATAGATCACCGCTGATCCGCGCGCGGTGATCCGAATCCAGTCCCCATGCCGCCAGATGCCCGGATAGTCCTCGAAATACGCGCCGCGCAGCCGGGAGCCGTCCTCGTCGTTCCAGAAGGACACCGGCATCGACGGCATCGGCTTGGTGATCACCAACTCACCCACCTGCTCGAGCACCTCGTTACCGTCCTCGTCGAACGCGGCCACCGCAGCACCCAACGACCGGCAGGACAACTCCCCCAACCACACCGGCACATCCGGCGACGACCCCACGAACGCCGTGCACACGTCCGTGCCTCCCGACACCGAACAGATCTGCACCGGCCGACCATGCTCATCCCGGCCCAACTCGTCGATCAGCCATCGGAAACCCTCCACACTCAACGGAGCACCGGTGGACCCGACCGCCCGCAACGCCGACAGATCATGCTCAGCGGCGGGCCGCAGATGCGCCTTGAGACAGGACTGGATGTAGGGCGCCGAGACCCCGAACACCGTGACCCGGTGCTGCTCGGCCAGCCGCCACAACGCACCCAGATCCGGATGCGCGGGACTACCGTCGTACAGCACCACCGCCGAGCCCACCAGCAACCCGGAGACCAGGAAGTTCCACATCATCCACCCGGTCGTGGTGAACCAGAAGAACCGCTCCCCCGGACCCAGATCCAGCTGCAACGCCAGCGACTTCAGGTGCTCCACCACGATCCCGCCGTGGCCCTGCACGATACCCTTGGGCAGACCCGTGGTGCCCGAGGAATACAGCACCCACAGCGGATGGTCGAAATCCACCGGCTCGAACTCCAACGCAGCACCCTCGTGCTCGGCAAGCAGCGTGGCCCAATCCAGCGTCCCGTCAACATCGCCGACACCGACATAGTCGACCAGCACCACCGCCTGCAGCGAAGGGATCTCCCCGGTGAGCTTCTGCACCGTCTGGCGAATGTCGAAGGTCCGCCCGTTGTAGACGTACCCGTCGACGGCGATGAGCACCTTGGGCTCGATCTGCGCGAACCGGTCGGTGATCGCCCGTGCACCGAAGTCCGGCGAGCACGACGACCAGATAGCGCCAAGGCTGGCCGCGGCCAGAAAGGCCACCAGCGTCTGTGGGGAGTTCGGCGCCAGCGCCACCACCCGGTCACCCTTGCCCACCCCGAGCGACCGCAACGCCGACCGCGCAGCAGCCACCCGCGCCCGCAACCTGCCATAGGTCAGCTGCTTGGCCAGCCCGTCCTCGCGATGGAAGATCACGGCAAGCTCGTCGTCGCCCTTCGCCGCACCCGCAACCCCACCGGCGAGCGCATGCTCGGCGTAGTTCAATGTCCCCCCGGGAAACCAGCGCACCCCTGGCATCGCCTCGCCCGCACGCACACCGGACGGCCGCTCATGCCAGCGCACCCCGAGGAACTCCGTGTTCGCGTCCCAGAAGGCGTCCAGTTCATCGGTCGACCAGCGCCACAGATCCTGATAGTCGGCGACGTCAACACCCCGCTTGGCGCGCAGCCACTCACGGAACCGCTCGATACAGGTGTCAGCAACATGATTCGCGTCTGGCCGCCACAACATTTCGGGGGCGTCCACCGACGGACGAGACTCCGGTGTCATGCCCCCTTCCTAGTCGATCCGGCGCTCGCCGCGCCAGCAGGTACCTCCGGCCGGAGGCATCTACGACGTCGGAAGCAGGTCGGCGAGCAGACCAATTCCGCGGCATTCAGCGCAAATGTGCGTCGAACCAGTTCAACGTGCGCTGCCAGGCCTCGAACGCCACATCGGGGTGGTTGTCGAACCGGTGGTGCGCACCGGGATAGCGCACCACCTCGGCGGCGGCCTCCGCCCGTGCCGAAGCCTCGCGCAGCCGCTCTACCTCGCGCGCGTCGGCCTCGTCCCCGGAGTCGCCGTAGATGCCCAACCAGGGGCAGGTCAGGGTGCCTGCGATGTCCACAAGATCCGGCAGGTCGTCGTCCTCGGACACCCGCAGCCCACCGACACTGACCGCCGCGCCGAGCGGCCTGCTCGTCGCGACCACCATCGCGGCGCTGCCACCCAGGTCGAAACCCATAACGCCGAGCAGGTCGGGCAGCACACCCCGGGTCAGCAACCAGCGGATCGCGGTGTCGGTGGCGGCCAGCACCGCCTGACCGGTGATCCGAGCTTTGGTCGCGACCGCCTGGGCATGACTAGTCTCGGCGGGTTCCTCGGCGAATTCCTCACCGAAGTGCGGGGCGACCGCGAGCCAGCCCTCAGCGGCCAGGCTGAGTACCAGCAGCCGTACTCCGTCGGTGACACCGTCGGTCTCGTGCAGCACGACGATGCCGCCTCGCACCACACCGTCCGGTTCGGCGTAGGTCAGGCTCAGACGCCCGCCGTCGGGGTGCGGAACAGCGTCGGTACGTGTGTCGGTCATGTCATCCACTCAATCATCATTCCGTGAACAGCGGGCGAAACCTGGGTGTCGTGGGCCGACTATGTCGTGCCCGTTCGCTCACAGTCCGGGTGGGTAGCCCGCTAGTGTCAACATCACACTCGCCGACGACTTACATGGAGCCGAACATGCCCCTGTCGCCACGCGCCGATCTGGACTCGCTGCCGGCCTACGTACCAGGACGGTCCGTGCCAGGGGCGATCAAGCTTGCCAGCAACGAGGTACCGCTCGGGCCTCTGCCGAGCGTGGCCAAGGCGATCACGGACGCGGCGGCAACCATCAACCGCTACCCCGACATGGGAGCATTCGCGCTGGTCGAGCGCCTTGCCCAGAAGCTCGGGGTGCCAGCCAACCGGGTCGCGGTCGGCTGCGGGTCGGTGTCCTTGTGCCAACAACTCATCCAGGCTATGTGCTCGGATGGGGATGAGGTGCTGTTCGCCTGGCGCTCGTTCGAGGCCTACCCGATCCTCACACAGGTGGTCGGCGCACGCCAGATCACCGTGCCGCTCGACGAGACCCACACGCACGATCTTGACGCCATGCTCGCGGCGATCACACCGACCACGCGGGTGGTGTTCGTGTGCAACCCGAACAACCCCACCGGGACGGCCGTGCGCCGGGACGCACTGGTGAAGTTCCTCGACGCCGCGCCTGAGGACGTGCTTGTGGTGCTGGATGAGGCATACCGGGAGTTCGTCAGCGACCCCGATGTGCCCGATGGGCTGGAGTTGGCCGCCGAGCGGGACAACGTGGCCGTGCTGCGCACGTTCTCCAAGGCCTACGGGCTGGCTGGGCTGAGGGTGGGGTACCTGGTCGCCTCCGAGGTGGTGGCGGCTGTGGCGCGCAAGGTGTACGTGCCGTTCAGCGTGAACGCGCTCGCCCAGGCCGCGGCGATGGCTTCCCTTGATGCCGAGCAGGAACTGCTGGCCCGGTGTGTCGACGTGGTGGCCGAACGCGACCGGGTGCGGGAGGCGCTGATCGCCGAGGGCTATGCGGTGCCCGATACGCAGGCGAACTTCGTCTGGCTGCCACTGGGCGAGCGCACCCTGGAATTCGCCGAGCACGCCCTTGCGAGCAAAGTGGTCGTGCGTCCCTTCGCAGGCGGTGGGGCCAGAGTGACCATCGGCACCCCCGAGGAGAATGACACCTTCCTGGCGGCAGCCCGCACCTTCCGGCGCTGAGTTTGGGTGTCTTCAAGACCCACAAACCCGTATCTGACGGTCGCTAACCGCCTCAAACTGCTACCGTCTGTGGTGGTTAGCGGTGCATGAGCGCCGGGTTTGTGGGTCTTGAAGACACCCAAACCTAACGGGGCTCCGCCCCAGCCCGACGAGCCGTGTGCTTATGGTCGCGTGGGCGGGGCGGCTCCGGTCGGCGGGTGACGGTGCCCGTAGGCCCGTGTTGTGACCGCGCGGTTGGCGGTGGTTGGCTGCTGTGAGCCGTCCGCCTGACCGGAGCCTGTCATGACGTTACCGCGCACTGTGTCCGATGTCGTCGCCGAGCATGTCACCTTCGAGGTGGAGTGCCTCGACCGGATGTATCTGAATGTGTACGTGCCGCAGCTGCAGTACCCCGGCGGGATCGTGGGCTACGTCCACCGGCAGCTGGGTCTGCCGATCGCCTCGACCGCACCCTTGGGCAGGATCACCGACGCGTTCAGCGCCGCGGTCCGCCGCTTCGCCCACGACCGGGGCGTGCCGTGGGTGGACTTCGTCAAGGGCCAACGCAAGGACGACGTGATGCACGAGCATCTGGCCAGGTTCACCGACACCGAGGGGGTGTTGTTCGTCGGCCGTGCGCAGGAGAAGACACGGCTGTTTCGCACCGAGAAGCGCCGCGACGCCGAGGGGCGTGCCTACCCGTGGATCATCAAGACCACCGGGCTGGTCAACCACTTCTACTTCTACTGCGTCGACGACGACTTCGGCCCGTTCTTCCTCAAGTTCTGCTCCTACTTTCCCTACAACGCCAAGTTGTGCGTCAACGGGCACGAGTGGGCCAAGCGGCAGGCCTCCAAGGCCGGGGTCGGGTTCACTGCGCTGGACAACGCCTTCGCCGCCGTCGACGACGTCGGTGCGGTCCAGGCGATCTGCGACAGTCTGGGCCAGGAGCAGATCGACGCACTGCTGCGCAAGTGGCTGGCCGTTGTGCCGCATCCCTTCTCGCCGGCGGACCGGGCCACCGGCTACCGCTACGACATCTCGATCCTGCAGGCCGAGTTCTCCTTGACCCAGATGCTCGACCGGCCCGTGTCTGGGCGGATCTTCTTCGAACAGGTCATCCGCGACAACCTCGACCTGGGTCGCCCCGACCAGGTCTCGCTGGTCTTCGACCGTGGCATCGTCCGCAGGGGGCCATCGGCGACCCCCGGCCGATTCCGCACCCGGGTCATCACCGAAGGGGTCACCCCGAGCCTGCACGTGGACTACAAACACACCACGATCAAGCAGTACCACAAGGAAGGCAGGGCGCTACGCACCGAAACCACCATCAACGACACCCGTGACTTCCAGATCGGGAAACGGCTGACCAATCTGCCCGCGCTCTGCGAGATCGGCTTCTCCGCCAACCGGCGCCTGCTCGGCGTCCAACAACTCAGCCACGACCCCGCCCGCGGCGCGGAAGTCTTCCGCGCCGTCAACGACCCCGTCACCAATCCCAACGGCACCCGCATCGCCGGGCTACGCTTCGCCGACACCCGCGCCCATGCGCTGCTCTCAGCGCTGCTGGTCTTCCGGCTGCTGCCCCACGGGTTCACCAACCGCGACATCCGCGGGCTAATCGGTCAACTGATCGGCAAACAACTCTCTGCCGGACAGGTGACCTACGACCTGCGTCGGCTACGTGCGCACGGCCTGATCACCCGCCTGCCCCACACTCACCGCTACCAGGTCACCGACCCCGGGCTCCACCATGCCCTCTTCCTCACCCGAGCCCACGACCGGCTGTTACGCACCGGCCTCGCCCAACTCCATGACCCCGATCCCGGTCCACTGCA
>JBOHER010000163.1:0-11872 GCA_050701115.1 Haloechinothrix sp.
GTGAAATGTCAAATCGCCCGCCGTGAATAACCCTCATTGATCCCAGCACCCAGTAAGCTACGTAAGAAGTCGTCGCCCGCAGTCACGGTCTTCTCCTTGCCTCCATCGAAATTCGCCCTCTTATTGAACGAATATTACCCTACATACACGAATGCTTGCAAGCCGGGGGCTAGTCGTTCGGCGCGACGTCCTCGCATTGTTGGGCAGGGGTTCGATTGTGGAAATCGCGGCGACCGGTGTTTGAGTACACGATCGGACACAAATTTCGGGCAACGTGTGGCGGTCGCTGTTCCATCGCGGTGTTCCCCAGCACGCTCCCGCAGATGCTCCCATACCTACCCCGCTGACCCGCGAACAGCGGATTCTTGCCGATCTGCAGTGCGCAGGAGGGATATCGTGCTGGAGCCAGACGAAGTCGAGGACTCGGCCAGTATCCTGGCCGGGCGTATGGGCAAGGCCGTGGAGTACCTGGTGGCCTCCTCATGCATCCTCACCTCGCTTGGTGAGCTGAACGCCTCCGTACCGCTGGTCGATGGCTAGGGTGTTGACTTGGTGTTCGACCGGCGCGGCCGCTCCGCGACCCTGGCGGGCAGGTGAAGGCCCAGATGTCCACCAGCAAGCGGGTACAGTCCAAGACGTTCGTAGCGCACGTGCGCTCGAAGACCTTCCGGCAGCGCCCAGACCTGGATCTACTGTTCGTTGTGGTCGATGTCACCGAGGCCCGCATTGCCGCGGCCGCCGCTGGCGAGCCCAGCAAATCAGGCCGCCTGCGTTTCTACGCATCGATGAAACCAACTTGGAAGCACCGGTGGCGCAACTACCGCGTGGGGCCGTCCAGGCTGGGAACGCGCGTGCTGGAACGGCTGGACGAACTGAACGAGGTGGGCTGACCTCGTGCTGCCGGTATGAAGGCAGCCTGTCGTCTCTGACGCTGACTGCCAACACTTCGCGTGATCACGCACTCCAGGATTCACCGCCGACGGTATTGGCGACAGTTGATCCCGTGACTGCCGGTACGTCCTGGCGACCGGATTCGCCTGCACCACGGCCCTGGCGACATGTGACCCGCACCACCCGCTGAGGATTAGCCAAGGATTCGCTGTGGAATCCCCGTTGCGGGAGTTCTTGACCGGACTCAGACGTTGAACCGGGTGTAGGGAAAGGTACGCAACCCGCTGAAAGGCGCACAGACATGACCACCGCATTTGCCCGCACCCCGTCGCAGTCGAGCCTGCCGACCCTGCCTCAGGGATGGCCGATCGGCTCCTACGACACATATGCCGGGGCCCAGAAGGCGGTCGACCATCTGGCTGACGGTGAGTTTCCGGTCGCCGACATCACCATTGTCGGCGTCGAGCCGATGCTGGTGGAGCGGGTGGCCGCGCGCCTGACCTGGGGCCGGGTCCTGGCCAGCGGAGCCGCATCGGGCGCATGGTTCGGTCTGTTCGTCGGTCTGCTGCTCAGCATCTTCACCCCCGGCGCCGGCTTTGAGCCGATCCTGATCGGCCTGGCCAGCGGTATCGCGTTCGGGCTGGTGTTTTCGGCAGTCAGTTACGCCTCTACCAAGGGCAAGCGCGACTTCGTGTCGAGCAGCCAACTGGTGGCCCGGCGCTATGACGTGCTCTGCCACCCTCGCAACGCCGAACGCGGTCGCGACATGCTGGCCGAGTTGGCCATGAAGGACCAGAGCAACTGGTAACCGTTCAGTACTGGGCAGGCGGCGTGTAGCCAGGGCCGTAGCCGCCGCCCGCATGCAGCCGTTGCCGCGCACTTCGGCGACGGAGGAACACGACCAGGGCGACCACGCCCGCGATCAGGAAGCTGAGTACGGCAATCCCGGTCGCGGCGAAGATCACGCCAATGGTGCCGAGCACCGACGAGTGCGGCCCGACGCCGAACACCGTGGCATCGTCGGCGGACTCGCAGCCCACCACATAGTCGCCTGCCGGTACCGGGTCGGGCGTCCGGGCGATGACGCTCCATCGCCGGTTGTTGATGGTGACCGTCTCGGTGCCCGAAGGCGGGCTTAGCTGGACGCGGTCGCCCGCCGCGTCACGCACCTGACAGCTGCCGCTGAAGGAGCCCTCGGTGGCATAGATCGTCATGCCCTCGTCGTCGAGTGTCACCGTCTTGAACTCCAACGCACGCAGCTCGGCGGCCGGGCTGGGGAAACTCGACGCCGCCCGCCAGCCGACAGTCCCGGCCGCGAGGAGGCCGAGCAGCAGAATCCCGCCCGCGACCCAATACCACACCCGACCAGGTCGTATCTGTTGATCGAGCCAGTCCGGCCCGCCTCCCGGCATGCTGTTCATACCGGCAGGCTACCGAGTCCGCGACTCCCGCCGAGTTGGCAGTTACCGGCGTTGATTTGGCAGTTACCGGCACCGAGTTGGCGAACGGTGCAGCAAATCCGGCGTCGGAACCGGCAAACTCGGTGCGGGGACCGGCAAAGCCGGCGTCGGAACCGGCAAACTCGGTGCGGGGACCGGCAAAATCACGGAATCCCTAGCGGTGATACGAACGATCGTGCTATAACTGGTCCATGCGCAAGGGCGAGTCCACGAAGCGGGTGATCCTCGACGAAGCCGCCGAGATCGCCAGCAAGGTCGGCCTGCAGGGCCTGACCATCGGCACGCTGGCCACCAAGACCGCGCTGTCCAAGAGCGGACTGTTCGCGCACTTCCGGTCCAAGGAATCATTGCAACTCGCAGTGCTCCAACACGCTCGAACTCGGTTCATCGACAACGTCCTTCGGCCCGCGGTGGCGATGCCGCGCGGCGAACCCAGGGTGCGTGAGCTGTTCGAACGCTGGCTCGGCTGGTTTCGTGGCGACGTACTCACCGGTGGCTGCGTTTTCACCGCTGCCGCAATGGAACTCGACGATCAACCCGGCCCGGTGCGCGACTTCCTGGTCGCCGATCAGCGCGATCTCGACGACAGCGTGGCCCAGGTCTTCCGCACCGGAATCAGTGAAGGCCACTTCAGGGCCGACGCCGATCCGGAACAATTCGCCCATGATCTGCTGGGCGTCCTACTCGCCTATACGCACGCGTACCGACTGCTCAAGGACCCCAAGGCCGAGGAACGTGCCCGGCACGCCTTCGAGGCGCTGCTGACCGCCGCACGCTGAGTTCACATCCCCAACCACCGTAAGGGAGACCCGATCATGACGCTCTACGCCAATCCGTCCACGCGAAAAAGCACGATCGTTCGTTTTATAGATGAGGCATTCCCGGCCGAGGCCGGTGAGCTGACACCGGAGTGGGGCAGACTGCGGAACGCACGGCGCAAGAGACGCCCGGTCATCAGGGCGCTGCGCCCGACCGACGTCCACTTGGTGCACGCAATGTCAGCCGAGCTGTCTGCTCACTCGCTGGCCCAGCGGTTTTTCGTTGGCACACCAGCTATTCCGCGAGCTTTGCTCCGCCAGTTGGCCGCCGTGGATCACGGCCAGAACGAAGCGATCATCGCGGTGGTCGGTGGCCGGGCGATCGGACTCGCCCAATACGTGCGGCTCGCGTACCCGACCCGCGCTGAGCTTGCCGTCATCGTCGTGGATGCCTGGCAGCGCAACGGAATCGGCCGGATGCTCGTGACGCATCTGGCCGAACTTGCCGCCGCGCGGGGCATCACGCGGTTCGAGGCGTCTGTCCTGCCGGACAACGAGCCTGCTCGCCGGGCCGTGGCACGCGGATGGCCGGGCGCGGCTGGCACCGAATCCGAGGACAGCGTGGACTACGACCTGCCGTTGAGCCGACATTGTCGGCCCGGCCCACTAGTGTTCGGACCGTGATCGAGTACCTGAGCATCCCCACACCCGCAGGCTCATTCGACGCGATCGCCGCTGGGCCCGCCGACGGTAGGCCGGTCCTGCTGCTACACGGATTCCCCGAAGCAGCACTGGCCTGGGAGCACCAGGTGGCTGCGCTCGGCACGCACGGCTACCGTGCGGTGGCGCCCGACCAGCGTGGCTACTCACCTGGCGTACGGCCGGAGAACCCCGCTGAATACGGCATCGATGAGCTCGTCGGAGACGTGCTGGCGATGGCCCACGCACTGGGCTGGAACCGATTCGACCTGGTTGGCCACGACTGGGGCGGCGCGGTGGCGTGGTGGACGGCGGATGGGCATCCCGATCGCGTACGTAGCCTGACGGTCGTGTCGACGCCACACCCGAAGGCGTTGTCGCAGGCCATGCGCACCGAGGAAGATCAGCAACTCCGCTCGCGGTATATGGCCGAGTGGCGCGAGAATCGCGACATCGAGCAGCGCATGCTCGACAACAATGCCGAGGCCCTCCGGCGCATGTTCGAGTGGAAGGTCGAGCCCAGCAGAGTCGATGAGTACGTGCAGCGGCTCGCCGAGCCGGGCGCGCTGACCGCCGCACTCAACTGGTACCGCGCCGGCCGGCCCAGCGGCACCATCGGCAAGATCGAGGTGTCGACGATGTACGTGTGGAGCACTGAGGACGTCGCCTTCGGATCGACGGCCGCGTTGGACACCGGGAACTGGGTGAGCGGGCCCTACCGGTTCGAGATGCTCGAGGACGTCTCGCACTGGGTGCCGGAGGAGGTGCCCGAGGAGCTGAACGCGCTCCTGCTCGAACACCTGGCGGCGCGGTAGGGGTGCGACGCACCCGGCGAGTTGGCCAACGGAGTGTTGTGGTGCCATCGTTACCAGCATGACGCGGCGAGTGACAGGCAACCTTCCTGCCGAGGTCACGAGTTTCGTCGGGCGCAGGAGCGAACTGGCGCAGGCCAAGAAGCTGCTGACCACCACCCGGATATTGACCTTGACCGGCCCCGGTGGTGTCGGCAAGACGCGGTTGGCACGACGCATCGCCGACGCGCTCCACCGGGCCTTCCCGGACGGAGTGTGGCTGGTCGCTCTGGCCGACGTCCATGACGGCGACCTCATCGCGCAGAGCTTCGCCGACGCACTCGGCCTGCGCGACGACACCACCGCACCGCTGGACAGCTTGACCGACTACCTGCGGGACAAGCGGCTGCTGCTGGTCGTCGACAACTGCGAGCACCTCGTCGACGCCTGTGCGGCGTTGGTGAGCAAGGTGCTCAGCGCGACGAGCGGAGTGCGCGTACTGGCCACCAGCCGCCAGGTACTCGGCGTCGAAGGCGAACAGGTGCTGCCGATACCCCCGCTGCCCGTCCCGAACGACGACGGCGAGCCGACCTCGGGAGAACCGCATGTGGCAGACGCCATGACGCTGCTCGCCGAGCGAGCGTCAGCGGCCAACCCGGACTTTCGGGTCACCAACGAGAACCAGCAGACGCTGGCCAAGATCTGCCGGCGCCTCGACGGCATCCCGCTCGCCCTCGAACTCGCAGCGCTGCGATTCCGGGTGTTCGCCCCCGAGCAGATCCTGGACCGGCTGGACGACACTCTGCGCCTGCTCACCACGGGCAACCGCACGGCTCCAGAGCGGCAACAGACGCTCGACGCCGCCATCCGCTGGAGCTACGACCTGTGCTCGGCCGAGGAACGGAGACTCTGGGAGCAGCTGTCAGTCTTCTCCGGCGGCTGCGACTTGGATGCCATCGAAGCCGTCTGCGTGGTCGGCCCCATCACACACGGGTCCATTGTGGACTACCTGGCCGGTTTGGTGGACAAGTCGGTGCTCAACCTGCGTTACGGCGCGCAGGATCGGACAAGCAGGTACCACATGCTGGAGCCGCTCCGCCAGTTCGCGCAGGCACTACTGGCCGCCAGCGGTACCGAATCCGCCATACGTGCCCGGCACCGCGACCACTACCAAGGACTGGCAACGCGAGGCAGCACCGAATACTGGGGCCCCAACGACGTGGCTTGGTTTGACGAGGCCAGGCGGGAACACGCCAACCTGCGCGCGGCACTGCAGTTCAGCTTGTCCGAGGACGGGCGGGCGCACAACGCGCTCGAGATCGCCACCGGGCTCCGACCGTTCTGGGAACACTACGGGTTTCTCCTCGAGGGGTACCGCTGGTTCCAACGGGCTCTCGCGCAAGACACCGGCCCAACCGTCACCCGGGCGCGGGCACTGTCCGCCTGCGGTTTCCTCGCTCTGCTGCTGTCCGAAACGGACTCGGCCGTGCGGCTGATGCGTGAATGCGTCGATCTCGCCGACGAACTTCATGCTCCCGACGTACTCGCCGAGACCACCCTGCACTCGGCGCTGCTCGCGTTCGCCGAATCAGACCCCGCCCGCGCGCTCACCCTCGCCGAATCGGCTGCCCACCGCTGCCTCGCGAGCGACAATCACGGGGTAGCGGCCGAGAGCCTCGCCTTCGCCTTCATGTGTGCGTTCATTCTCGACGACTCTCGAGCGGGCCAGATCGCACAGACCTTCCTGAGCACCACCACCGAGCAGGGCTCCCATCTGTTGCAGGGACTCGCGCTGTGGTCGGTCGGTCTTGATCACTGGCGCAGGGACGAGCAGCAGCAAGCGACCGCCTACATTAGCGAAGCCATCGAACTGTTCACCCTGTTCGACCGGTCGGTCTTGATCGCATCGGGCCTTGATGCCCTTGCCTGGTCGGCGACGGCCACCGAGGACCACGATCGCGCCGCGAGGCTCATGGGTGCGGCAAGGACCATCCGGGAACGCAGCATGATGCGGCTGGCGCACTCCATGACCAGCGTTGTCGGCGACAGGATCCAGCACCAGGTCCGCGGCGCGCTCGGCGAGGCGGCCTTCACCGAGGCGTTCGACAGCGGTGCCGCCCTGAGCCTGGACCAGGCGGTGGACTACGCGCTGGGCAAGACATCAGCCCATGTTCCGCCGCGACCACATCAGCAGCTCGACGTCCTGACCCGACGAGAACTGGATGTCGCGCGGCTCGTCGCGGATGGACACAGCAACAAACGGATCGCCGCGGAGCTGGTCATCTCGGTCCGGACCGCCGAGACCCACGTCGAGAACATCCTCACCAAGCTCGGCTTCCACTCCCGAGCGCAGATCGCCACCTGGGTCAGCCAGCAGGACGCGTAACCCGATCGACCGTTGCCGCGTAATACAGCGACTTCGCTGGCCGCCTAGACCATCCGGTCCTCGACGGTAAGGCCGAACTCGCCCTGCCCGAACATGGCCAGCGCCCGCTCGACATCGTTGGCGACGTGCACACTGCCCGCGTGCGCGTCCCGCCAGTGGCGTTCGATCGGGTTGCCGGATTTCAGTGAGTGCCCGCCGGAGTTCTCGAACAGCAACTCGATCGCCTCGATCGCGCGCTCGGTACCCCGGACCTGGTCGCGCCGCGCGCGTAAGCGCAGTTCGTACGGGATCTCCTCGCCCGCCGTGACGTAGCGCAGCTGCTCGGTCATGTTGCGCTCCATCTGCAGGATCGCCGCGTCGATCTCGCAGGCGGCCCGTGCCACCCGCACGTGCGCGAACGGGTCCTCGGCCACCTTCTGCCCGCCGTAGGACAACCGGACCCGCTCCCGCATACGGGCGATGTGCGCATGGTAGGCGCCCTGTGCCGCGCCGATGACCGGTGCGGTGATGGTGTTGGTGAACACGCTGGCGAACGGAAGCCGGTACAGCGGCGCCGGGTTGGCGTCCTGGCCGGGCCCGCGCAGCTGCGTCTGCTCGGCGGCGCTGTAGGCGCGGTGGTACGGCACGAACGCCCGCTCGATCACGATGTCGTTGCTGCCGGTGCCGCTGAGCCCGACCACGTCCCAGACGTCCTCGATCACGTAGTCCGCGCGCGGTACCAAGATCGTGAGGTAGTCAGTGGGCGCGCCGTCGTCGTTCAGTTGCAATGCGCCCAGTAGCGCCCAGCGGCCGTGGTCGCAGCCGGAGGAGAAGCTCCACCGTCCGGCCAGCTCGTATCCGCCGTCGACCGGGGTGAGCTTGCCGGTCGGGGCGTAGGACGACGACACCAACGTGTCGGGATCGGTGTTCCACACTCCTTCCTGTGCGCGCAAGGGAAACAGCGCCAGCTGCCAGGGGTGCACCCCGAGCACCGGGGCCACCCAACCGGTGGAGGGGCACGCCGAGGCGATGGCGCGCACCACCTCATAGAAGTCCACCGGTGAGGACTCGTGCCCGCCGAACCGGGCCGGTTGCAGCATGCGAAACACCCCGGCGTCGGTGAGCTCGCGGACGGTCTCCTCGGGCACCCGCCGCGCCCGGTCGGTGGCGACCGCGCGCTCCCGGATCGCCGGAAGCAGGTCCCGGACCAGGTCGAGAACCTTGTTGTTCATAGGAAGACCTCCTCGTACGCGCGCCATCTGTGACGCTAGGGAAATGTGCCGGATGCTGATCCGCGCTATTCCCGGTGACCGGGATCGGCTGGTGAGTTTCTGCGTGCATCAGGTGGCGCGGGCGGCGGCCAGGCCCGCCTTCCGTCCGAAGAAGGTGCCGTCGCCGAGTGAGGTTCCGCTGATGTAGCCCCACGAGTGCATGCCGGAGGTGGCGCGGCCCGCGGCGAACAGTCCCGGTACAACGGCCCCGTCCAGATCGAGCACCTGCCCGTCGACCGTGGTGTGCAACCCGCCCAGGGTGAACACGGACGCTCCGCTGCCCCGCCTGCTGCCGGATTCCGACGGCGGCCGGAGACCCGCCTTGACGTCGATGGCGGCGAACGGCGCGGTGAGCGGGCGCAGCCACCGGGCCGACTTGTGGAAGAACGGATCCGTACCGCGTGCGGCGTTGGCGTTGTACCGCCTGACCGTGGTGGTCAGCGCGGCTGGCGGCATACCGAGCATCCGCTCGAGTTCATCCAGGGTGTCGGCCACATACTTGGGCCGCACACCCCAGCGTTCCTGCTCGGGAACGTCCTCATAGGACCGCTCGTCGACGATCACCCAGACGTCCATGTGCTGCCTGAACAGCGCGGCCTGACCAACCAGCCCGGGATAGGTGTCCTCGTTGATGAAGCGATGCCCCTGTCCGTTGACGATCATCCCCCGGGCGATCATGCCCGGGATGAGTGAAATCCCGACCTGCGCCGCCGACATGTGCTTGACCGCGGCGCCTACGGCCTGGGCCATCAGGATGCCCCTGCCGTCATCGGATCCGTCGCTGTTCTTGCCGTGCCCCACCAGGTGCGGAGCGTGCATCGCGAGCATTTCGTCGTTGTCCACGAAGCCACCGGTGGCCAGCACCAGACCGCGCCGCACCCGGACGGTGAGTTCCTCCCCGTACCGGCGGGCGACGACCCCGGCGATCCGGCCGTCGCCTGCGACGATCAGGTTGGTGGCGTAGGTGTCGTACCGGACGATCGAACCGGCGGACTCTGCTGCGGACGCAAGCCGATCCATCAGCAGCCAGCCACCGAAGTCGCGCGCTGTGGGGCGGTGGCCCCGTGGGGCAGGTTTCGCGATCTCGGTGAACGGCCAACTGTTCTCGCCCATCCACATCAGACCGTCGTCGGTCGGCGGTACCCAGGTCGGCGAGTCCCACAGGCTGGGCTTGAACGGAACTCCTTTCTCGACCAGCCAGTGGAAGTGGTCGACGCTCTCGTCGCTGTAGCGCGCGACTTTCTGCTGGTCGGCGTCCGGCCCCAGCGCCGCCAACAGGAACGCGGCCATCTCCTCCGGGGTGTCGTCGAACCCGCAGGCCTGCTGGATGGGTGTGCCGCCGCCGAGATAGATCTCGCCACCGGCAACCGCAGAGGATCCGCCCGCGCCGCTGGACCGTTCGAGCACGAGCACGTCCGCACCGGCCCGCGCCGCCTCGAACGCGGCCGAGGCCCCCGCACAGCCGTAGCCGACGACGAGCACATCGGTCTCGACGTTGTAGGCGGTGACATCGGCGGCTGATCGGGGAATGACGGGGATCACTCCTCACCTCCTATTCGCGAATCGAGTGCCCATGACGAAAGCGTCGGGCCGGTTAGACCCCGGGGAAAGGCCACATCTTGCTTAGTGACCGCGCTGCTCCCGCTCAGTGGGACTGGGCAGCGGTACCGGGCGAACACGGATCGAAGGTGAGGGCGAAGGCGGCTGAGTGCCGCCTGCTGCACATCAAGGAGGAACCCATGCGTGTCCTGATCACAGGAGTCACCGAGCAGAGCGGCCGCGCGGTCGCCCGGCTGCTACTCGCCGCTGGGCACGAGGTGGTCGGGCTGGCGCCGCGACCGCACCGCTACCTCGACCCTCGCGTCGACCTCGTCATCGGTGAGCCCGCCGACAGGTCGGCCTGTGCGCGTGCGGTCTCCGGTTCCGCGAGCGTGCTGCACATGGCAGGGACCTCAGCCGAGGTGATCGGTGCGGCTGCTCGCCGTGCGGGCGCGCGGGTCGTGCTGCCGTTGACCGCCGATACCCCGGCCGAAAAGGCGCTACTGTCCACCGGCGTCAGCAGCCTGATCGTCCGCACCGCACCGATCGCGGGCAGGCGAGCCGACGCCACCTCGTGCCGCACCCTGGCGTCCCTGCTGGCCTCCGGCGCCTCCGCGTCCTGGCAGCTTCTGCACACCGACGACCTCGAGCGCTTCCTGGTGCTGGCCGCCACCAGCGAGCACACCGGCGTTGTGCAGCTTGCCGCACCGGGCGTGGTCACGCGCGACGAGGTGCGGCAGGTACTGCGCGACATGGACGCGCCGAGGAGGGTCCGAGGCATCCGATCGGCACCGTGCCCAGCGCGGCTGGACACCACAGTCGCTGTCGAGAAGTGGAGCTTTCGGTGTGGCTGGTCGGCCACCGAGGTGGTCGAGGATCTCGCCCGTGGCTTGGTCGGCCGCAAGCCCGGCCGCGACGGCGCCCGGATGCGGAGCGGGCACATCCCGTTGCGTGCGCACCTGATCCCGTCCGGCGTGCCTGCCTCAGACGCGCACCCGTTGGAGACCGCAGCGCCGGATGGCATGGAAGGCGAGTTCGACGACCACATCGACCAGCGCTACCCGGTCTACACCGCCACCAACACGTCCGAGGCGTTGCCCGGACCGATGACCCCGCTGACCATCGACCTGCACGTGGGCGGGATACGCCTGGCCAACGAGAGCATGGGCCGGATGCTTGCCTTCGATGGGCTGGCGTTGGAGCAATGGACCAGTCGGGTGGTCAGCGTGCTCGGCCACCACGTCTACATCAACGCCTCGATCGGGGTGCTCACGGCGGAGAACATGCCGGGCTGGGACGAGGAGAGCATCCGGGCCGACGCCTACGGAAGCATTCCGGCCGAGGTCGCGATGCTGCCACGGGGCCGACCTCCGATGCCGAAGGGACTCGCCGGGGTCAGGGCCACCTGGACCAGCGTCTCCCGGGTGATCGCGGTGGCCCGCCGCTACCGTGACTCGGCCGAACTGATCAACGCGGCCTCCCGCGCGGAAGCGCTCGCCGCGGACCAACTGGCCAAGTTGACAGACGAGCAGTTGTATGCCCGCGTCGCGCTGTGGCGGGACCGACTCAACCAGGCCTGGTCCGTGGCCGCGCTCGGCGTGATGATGACCGGTGCGGCCAACGCCATCCACGAGCGCAGCAAACCCGGCGGCGATCTCGGAATCGACCTGGAGCGCCTGGAGTCGGCGCGGACCATGCTCGCGGTGGAACGCCTCGCGGCGCTCTGCCGCGCCAATCGCGAGCTGCTAGAACTTGCCAAGTCGGGTGACGTGGCCGGGGCGCGGGCGACATCCGAGAGTTTCGCGGCAGCACTCGACGCCGAGTTGGCCGCCGTTGGTCACCGTGGGCCTGGTGAATGTGAGCTGATCAATCCGGTCTTCGGCGACCGGCCGGCGATGCTTGTCACCGCGGCCGCCCGTGCCGCCCAGCAGAAGGCGCCGCGTCGCACCCCGGCCAAGGAGGGCACGAGCCGAACGGCTCGGATGGCTGCGGGCGCCACCGTGGCCAGGGAGCGGGCGCGTGACGCCGTCGTCCGGATCAACCACTGCTTACGGCTGGCGGCACGGGAACGCGCGCGCCGCCTGGTGGCGCGCGGCCT
>JBOHER010000164.1:0-14943 GCA_050701115.1 Haloechinothrix sp.
CGGACTCCATCAGAGACAAGCAGTGGCACCTGGACTACCTGCGCATCAGCGAGGCGCACGAGATCAGCCAAGGCGAAGGCGTCACGGTGGCAGTACTCGACACCGGCGTCGACCCGAACCATCCAGACCTCAAAGGCGCCGTGCGTGAAGGCAGAACCTTCGCCAGCGGTGACAGCGGGTGGCAAGACTCCACCGGTCACGGGACCGCGATGGCGACCCTCATCGCCGGCCGCGGCCACGGCCCCGGAAACCGCGACGGTGTGCTCGGTGTGGCACCCAAAGCCAAGATCCTCCCGGTCCGGGTCACCTCACCGGGCGGATACCACACCGACGCCCTCCACCAAGGCATCACCTGGGCCACCGAACACGGCGCCGACATCATCAGCATCTCGCTGTCCGGGATCGACGACCCCGACGTAGAAGACGCCATCAACACCGCGCTCGACAACAACATCCTGGTCATCGCCGGCGCCGGCAACACCGCCGACGGAGACCACGGCGTGACCTGGCCCGCCCGATACCCCGGCGTCATCGCAGTTTCCGGCGTCGACCAAGACGGCAACTTCACCGGCATCTCCGCACGCGGACCGCAGATCGCGCTCAGCGCACCCGCAACCCAAATCATGGCCGGCGGCACCGCCAAACGCGGACGCTATGGCCAGGGCTCCGGCACCAGCGACGCCACCGCCCTCGTCGCCGGAACAGCCGCATTGATCAAGTCGCGGCATCCCCGGTTGGACCTACCCAACGTGATCAACCGGTTGATCGCCACAGCCGACGATCAAGGCCCGGAAGGCCGCGACGCGGAGTACGGGTACGGCGTCATCGACCCAGTTGCGGCCCTGACTCGTGAGGTACCGCGAGTAAGCCGCAACCCGTTGCTCAGCCCCACCTCGACGAGATCAGGGACATCAACCCGATCCGCACCAGCGGCACGAACCTCGGCTGGATCATGGGCGATGGCCGGACTGGTTGGGCTCGTCGCCGTCGCAGTAGTCGCGCTTCTCGTACTGCGTGCTCAACGCCGTACCCGACGTCGTCGCGAAGGCTGACGGGCTCGTGGGGTGCGGGGTGACTCAATGTCGCTGTCCGCCGGAGCGGGGGACAGCACTCGCCCGGACTGAGGGGCGGCTACCTCGGACCGCCTAGCCACAGCCTCGCACCCTCAACGATGAGGTCTCCCTTGCGGCGTTCGTAGTCGGGCATAGCCCGTTCGACTGTGGCCCAGAAGCCCGCCGTGTGCTGTGGATGGACAGTGTGTGCCAGCTCGTGCACGAGCACGTAGTCGATCAGTGACGGGGGAAGCTGGAGCGTCGCCCAGTGGATGTTGAGGCGGCCGTTGGTGCTGAGCGAGCCCCACCGGTAGCCGAGGTCACGCACGTCTAGGCCGTCCGGTACGAGGCCCATGCGGCCGGTCCAGCGCTGGAGCCGCGCGGGCAGCCATTGCCGCCCGCGGGTCCGGTACCAGCGGACCAGCGCCGCTCCAGCCGTCTCGGCGTTCACGTCGCGGCGGGGCATGAGTAGCCGGCCGCGCTGCATCCGTACGGTGTCCACGTCAGCGACGAGCAGGCGGTGGTTGCGGCCTAGGTAGGCAAACCCCTCTCCGTTGACGAACTCCTTCACCGGGCGGGCGGACAGCAGCAGGTCCTTCTCGGCGAGCTTGCGGTAGACCCACAGCCGTTTGGAGTGCGCCCATGCGGCCAGCGCGTCTGGGGCGCATCCCGGCGGAGCGTGCAACTGGAGTGATCCGTCACGGTCGACGGTGATGCCGACCGTGGCGCGCCGCAGTGACTCGCGGACCTCGAACTGGAGGTCCCCGATGAGCATCGTGTCGGGCAGGGCCTCGGCGACGCTCACGGTGCGGCCACCAGCCGGTGGTGGTTGTGTTTGGCCAGCTCGATCAGCCGGTCGGTGATCGGACGTAGCCAGGCATAGTCGAACAGGTCGCTGCCGTCCTCCAGTCTCGTCTCGTCCAACCGATGAATGATCTTGCGGCGGAGCTGTTCCCGCTTGTGCGCGTTGTCCCAGAAGCCGACCAGGCGCACGTCGGCTTTGACCAGGTGGACGACGTCGATGGTCGCGACGCGCAGCGGCCCGGCTCGTTCGGGGGTGACCGGACGGTCGTGCTCGGCCAACGCCAGGACGAGCAGATCGTGGAACGGTGCCTCGATGTTCGGGTCAAGTCCGCCGGTGGCCTCAGTACGTCCAGTGGTCACCACGGGCAAGAAGTCGGCCAGAGCGAGGGCGAGTTGCTCCCATTGGTCTTTCAGCTCGACCAGGATCTGTTCCAGGTACGCGGATAGCCGCTGGTAGTGGGCTGGGTCGCTGTCGATGTGCTCACTGATGTGGTGGCGGATGGCGTGTTCCATCTCGGACGCCTTGGCGCGCGGGCTGGTCAGCCCGCTGACCTTCTCCGCGTAGTCGGCCGAGGTGATTGAGATGGGTGGGATCCTCTGGCTGATGCCCAGAGATTGGACATGCGCGTCGATCAGCGCCCGGATCTTCTCACCGTAGATCCGCACGTCGAACAGCGTGTGGTCGCGGTACCGTCGGCGGGCCAGCAGCGCGATCATGCCGAACGCTTTCGCGTCGGCCACGTACGGAAGTGCCTTCTCCGAGGGTAGGACGATCTCCATGCTGCGGGTGAACGCCTTGAGCGCGGCTTCGAATCTGGCCCGCAGCCGCTCGTCCGCGAGGGCCTCCACACAGGCGTCCTGTGCCGCGACGCTGCCGAAGACGCTGATGCCGGCGAAGAGTTGCCGCAGCGCGGCGTGCGCGGCGGCCAGCCGCGGCAACTCGTCGTTGAGGCTAGTCAACGCGCCCTCGATGTCGTCGTCGGCGTACGCCTCCAACGCCTGCGCCAGGTGGTGCGCGACGCCGTAGTAGTCCACGACGTAGCCAACGCTCTTGCCCGGCGCGGTGCGGTTGACCCGCGCGATGGCCTGCAACAGATCCGCCTCGCGGATCGCTTTGTCCAGGTAGAGCACCTGCTCACGGGGGGCGTCGAAGCCGGTCAGCAGCATCGCGTTGACGATCAACATTGCCACCGGGCTGGCCTGCTCGGCGGGCACGCCCGGCATCGGCAGCTTCTTCTTCTTGAAGTCATCGACGACCTGGTCGTAGCCGCTGGTCCACTCCACGAGGTACGGCTTGTCGTTCTGCGCGCCGGAGATCACGGGTACGAAGTCGAGCCCGGCAATGACGTCCCGGTACCGCCACGCCCGGACCAGCAGAGCCCGCTTGGCGGTCAGCCGGTCGACTCGCTCCAACGCGTCCGAGGTCTTCCAAGCCGGGTCCAGCGTGTCAAGCTCGGCGACCAAGGCGTCGCGGGCGGTCAGGAATGCCTTCCGGTAGCGGACCGTGGCCAGCCGGCTGGTGGCCACCACCTGTGCCTTGAACCCGTTCGGCAGCACCACCTCGACGTAGTGGCGCAACATGTTCGCCGCCTTCGCGGCGATGAGCTGCTCGGCCTCGGCGACGTGCCGTTTGGTGGCGTACCGCTTCTTCAGCTCCTCGGTCTGCTCCGGAGTGAGCGCGTACAGGTCGATGAACTCGTCGATGTCGTCGGCGTCGTTTATCCCGCCCCGGGTGGTACGGCCCTCGTACAGAATCGGCACGGTTGCGCCATCCTCCTCGGACTGGCGGATGTCGTACCGGTCCAGGTAGTCACCAAAGATCGTGTGGGTCTTCGTCTTGTCGCCCATGATGATCGGCGTGCCGGTAAAACCGACGCGCGCGGCGTTGGGCAACGCCTTACGCAACGCGGCGTGCAGCGTGCTCGAATGCGACCGGTGCGCCTCATCCACCAGCACCAGCACTTCGGTGGAAGTATCCAGCTCGCCGATGTTCTTCAGCGCCGCATCGTCGGTCTTCTTCGCCTCCGGGTTGCGGTACTTCTGCACCATCACGAAGACCAGCGCCTTTCCCGGCGTCGCCAGCAGCTCCTTTGCCTTGGTCACTCTGGTCGCCTTGCGGACTGTCTCCCCGGTCAGCTCAGTAGTGTTGGCGAGCTGCTTCTGTAGGTCCTTGCGGTCGGTCACCACGACCACCTTGAACCCGACCAGTGCCGGGTGCGACCGCATCGTCCGCACGAGGAACACCATGGTCAGGCTCTTGCCCGACCCCTGCGTGTGCCAAATGATCCCACCCCGCCGGTCGTGCTCACCATCCAGCACCCGGGTCGGCCCAGTCAGCAGACGCTCGATCGTCGCCCGGACCGCCCGGTACTGCTGGTACCGAGCCACCACCTTGACCTTGCGATCCTCAGGCTGCATGAACAGCGTGAAATGCCGCACCAGATCCAGCAACCGAGCCGGGTGTAGCATGCCTGCAACCAGGCGCTGCTGCGACGACAGCCGCGCCACGCCGAGGTCGAATTCGACATCCTTTTCTGGTACGGGGGCAGTGGTCTTCCACTCGGCATAGTGCTCCGCCAGCCCGGTAAACGTGCCGGCCTTCGCCGTTTCGGAGCAGGTCGCCACCACGAACTGATTCGTGTGGAACAGTCGCTCACTACCCTCCGGCTCCACCGATTCCCGCTGGTTGGCGTACCGCCGAAGCTGCTCCACGGCGGCACCGATCGGGTCCGGCACTGTTGGCGACTTTGCCTCCACCACGACCAGCGGGATGCCGTTGACGAACAGCACCGCATCCGGCCAGATCGACACCCGACCGCCAGGCGGATCCACCCGGAACTGGTTGACCACCAGGAAGTCGTTGCGAGCAAGCGGATCGGAGCTCATCCAGTCTACGAAGTGGACGGTACGAAAGCGGCCACCGTCCCAGCCGTCCACCCCATCCACGGTGGCGCCGAGTAGCAGCCGCTCGGTCACTTCCTCGTTGATCTCAAGTAAGGACGTGGCGGGGGGTTGGGTGAGCTGGGAGATCGCCTGGCTGATCCGGCCGTCATCGAGCCACTCACGGCCGTGGTCGTCCAGGTTGATCCGGCGCAGCGCGGCCCGCAGGCGGTCGAGCAGCAGCACCTCCCGGAAGCTCTCACGCCCGGTCACCGCCGGCAGGTCGGACCTCGCCGGCTCGATGTGCCGCCAGCCCATCGCCACAAGCTGCCGCACCAACGGCAACTCCACCCGCTCATACTCCGACCTCGAACTCACACCAATTCATCCTCCACCGTCTTTACCCGCATCCGCCCCGTCAACAAATCCTCCATCAACCCTTGCTTCAGCCCCCGCAGCTTCGAAAGCTCTGCCGTGCCAGCCCGAGTTCGCTCGTCAAACGTAGCAATGGTGCGGATAGCTACTTCCTGCTCCGCGAGTAGCGGTACGGGCATAGGAAAAGCGCGTACCTGCGTCATGTTGATTGTAGCCAAGTTGGTCGTTTGCTTTGACGCAGCTACAAAATACCTACGCGCCTGATGAGACCCCGCATATATAGCGAGGAAGCCAGGCAGAAGCCGCGATCTATCGGTCCGAACCCGGAATATGTGATTTTGGTGGAGGCAAGGGTTGATCGAACCGTCCCAGACAGCACCTCTACCAAGCTTGTCGAAGTCACCGCCCTCTGTCATGAGAAAGTCCCCAGCTCGAAGTGAATACCGGTGCACCTCGCTGCGCAAGACACGCACATGTTTGATGTCCGAGGTGTCGATATTGCCGTCCTGAACATTCGCAACCCTAAGATATGGAAGCTCAACGGTGCCGTTTCCCGGGAGTGATCGACCCAACGCGACTCCACCGGCTATGTCGGCTACGGAACCTAGCGTCAGTATGGGCCACCTTGACTCTGCGCCACTTGTGCCTCTCTCCTCCGCATACTTGGTCAAGTCAGCCAGGATTCCTGTACGAGTCGTGGCCAGTTTGGCAAGAAGGCGTTCGGTGGAATGGATCGCCCCGTCCACCGAGGTTAAGACCTCTGCAATCCGCCGCTGCTCTGAGAGTGAAGGTATCGAAACGGCAATGTGCTTGAATGATGAGAACTTCAGGCTCCACGTGTCGCTGACTAGCCCTTGTGATCGACTCTTGAAGGAGGATACATGTTGGGGAAGTCGGAGGACGTAGGCCATGAACCGTGTATCGAGGTCACTCGTAGGTTTGCAGACCGTATACGCGGGACTAACTATTCCGAAATATGGTGATCTCGCAGAAACGCCCTGCCACATGCGCATTGTGTTGTAGACGATATCGCCAGGATATACCCGATGATATGCCGACTTATCATCATTTGATGTATCTCGACGTCCGCTCTCGCTCTGCGGCACAACGCCGCGATCGAAGGTAACTGAGAGGAGGGGGTCTGTCGCCGATCCTCCTTCATCTCGTCGCCTCAGGACTTCGCCCATGGTCGCACGACGCCAGTCCTCCAGGCCCTCAGGCATAACCAAGCTCCTTGAGATAGGTCCTCAGCTCAGCTGTGGCGGCGTCACGTTGGGCTTCGAGATCGGCCAGTGAGGCCGCGTACTTGTCCCACCAGTTCGCTAGCGCGGCGATCACCTGGCGGCGGTGCGTCGCCACGTAGAGCTCTAGGTGCGTGATCAGGTCCTCCTGCCAGATGTCCATCACCAGCTCTTGCTCTTGTCGAACGGTCAGCGCCGACCGCGCCCCGTCCAGGGTGGCGAGGAACTGCGTCTTCAGCTTTCGCCTCCGCTCCTTCACCGTCGTCAGCTCGGCCTTGAGGCGTTTCAGTTCGGCCGGGCTGAAAGCCTCTTCCGCGTCTTCGTCGGCTGGCTTGTCGTACTCCTGGCCGGCCGGGGTTGTGGCCGCCTGGATTCGTGAGTCCAGTCCGGCCCGTTGCGCCTCGACCGTTGCCAACTCATCCAGGTACTCGGGGACCAGCCTGGGGACGAGGCGATGCTCCAGCGGATCGGTTCTCGACTTCTCGTCCTCCAGCACGGTGCCGATGGTGGTGACCCAGCCGTCGATTACGCCGCCGAAACCGTGGGTAGCAAGTGTGCGTAGATCGAACTGGTTGGCGTCCCACCAGCGGACGATCACGCCGGCGATCTGGAACCGGTCGAGCAGCCCAATCGGCAGCAGCGCGGTGGTGAACGATTCGATCAGTTCGGTGCGGGCGACCATCAGCCGCTTGGTGGACGGCAGCTCGATGACCAGTTTGCGGTGCTCCTCCCACCATGAGTGCTGGGCGGTGGTCAGGTCGGCCTCACGTGCCCGTACCCCGGTGTGGTCGATGACCAACGCGGCGAGGGCGGCGCGATCGACGCTGGGCGCGAAGTCGTAGTAGGCGTCGTCGCGGTCGACGAACACGGCGTCAGTGGTGAAGCCGTGGGCGGTAAACAAGTCGGCCTTGTCGGCGACCTCGGCCTTCGGGATGCCGCCGTGCAGGTGGGCGCGTACGTTGTGCGGCTCGGGCGGTGGAGCGTTGTCAGCATACCGGCGGATGTTGAGGTTGTCGTCGTTGTCGCGCAACTCTTCGCGAGTTACCACGCGGGCGTAGCCAGGGATGTCGGTGAACGCCTCGTACGTGTACACGATCTTCTCGACGTGCTCGGGGAGCAGGTAGTTCTGGGCGCGGCCAGCGGCGTACTCATGGTCGGCGTTGATGAACAGCACCTCACTGGTCCGGTCGGCGGGCTTGGACCCAGGAGCGCGTAGGACGAGCACGCACGCAGGGATGCCTGTGCCGTAGAACAGGTTTGGTGCCAGCCCGATGACTGCCTCGATGATGTCGTCGTCCAGCAGCGCGGTGCGGATGTCGCGTTCGGCGCCGCCGCGGAACAGCACGCCGTGCGGCATGACGGTGGCGGCGACGCCGTTGGCCTTGAGCACGGCCACCATGTGCTGGACGAACATCAGGTCGGCCTTCTTGCCGCCCTCGGGTGCCCAACCCCAGCGGAACCGACTGCTGTAGCGCATGCCGTCGCTGGAGTAGTTCAGCGAGAACGGCGGGTTAGACAGCACGCGGTCGAATAGGTCGAGTTGGCCGCCGTGGGCGTGCTTGGGGTTGGTGAGCGTGTCGTCGTTCTCGATCTTCGCGTCAGGGATGCCGTGCAGGAGCAGATTCATCTTGGAGATGGACCAGACGCTGCCGGCGTTCTCCTGTCCGGCCAGGATCAGGTTGCGGGGGTTGCCGCCGTGTTCCTCGACGTACTCCTTGGCGTGGATCAGCATGCCGCACGAGCCAGAGCACGGATCGTAGACGCTCATGCCCTCGGCGGGCTTGACGAGTTGGACCATCATCCGAACGACCGCACGCGGGGTGTAGAACTCGCCGCCCTTCTTGCCGGCCGAGTCTGCGAACTCCTTGATCAGATACTCGTAGGCGGCGCCGAGTAGGTCGGGGAACTCGAAGTCCTCCGTGCGCAGCCGGTACTGGCTGAAGTGGGTGATCAGGTCGCGCAGCTTCTTGTCGGGAATGCGGGAGCTGCCGACCTGCCGGTTGAAGTCGATGTGCTGGACGACCCCCTCCAGCGACTCCGGGTTGGTGTGCTCTAGCGCGGCCAGGGCCTTGTTGATGCCATCACCGACGTTGTCGTGCAGCCGCCGCAGGTGGTCCCAGCGCGCGACTGTCGGGACGAAGAACGCTTGCCGGTACGACTCGGGCTGCCCGGCCCGGTGCTCGGCTTCTTGCTTCCCACGCGACTCGAATCGCTTGAGCACCCGTTCCCGCTCGGCGTCGAACATGTCCGACGCCCGCTTCAGGAACAGCATCCCGAAGATGTACTCCTTGAACTCGGAGGCGTCCATCTTGCCCCGGAGGATGTCCGCCGCCGCGAACAGGTGACGCTCTAGCTGCGGCAACGTTAGCTTTCGCACGTGGTTGTCTCCCGATCGTGTGTCAGGCACTCCATCATCGACCCGTCACGCACCGCTATCAAAGGAGGGTCCGCGCGCGTCGGCCCGGCAGGGCCTTCGGCTGGCGTCGTGATCGGCAAGGGCCGGACTGGAGGATTCTTCCGCTGCTGGTCAACCGCGGCGGTGACGGACCCGAGTTTCGGGTCTTGGCAGCGGCTGGACGCACCGGCTCCGGTCCGACCACCGTCCTGCTAACCGTCGTTGTCGGCGCGCCGCGGCGAAGCCGGAGCACAGCTCAGCCCACGGGAGTATGAGAGGTGCGTATGCCCCTGCGCACTTGACGCGCAGTGGCATACGCACATACCTTGGAAGCCAGTAGCCGTGAGATGGGGGGTGTCCTTTGAACGTGATGCCGTCCTCGGTCAGACGACGGGACCGGGCCGACGACGTCCAGAACTGGAGCCTCTTGCACTTCGGTGAGCTCAGATGAACATCAAGCCCTGGTTCGGGACACTAGCCACCATGGCGGCGCCGGCAGGTACGGCGCTGTCCGGCACGCCGTGGTGGATGTTCATCGGTGTGTTGTTGCTCGTGCTGACGCATCGGATATTGCCCAGGGATTCGAAGGATCTGTTAATGCTCTGGCTTCAGATCATCTCACGCGGGAAACGCACAAAGGGAAAGCGAAAGAACGGATGAAAGATGTGACTGAAGTTTCGGACAAGCATGCGGGCGCCAAGGGCACGAACCACGCGGCGGCGCGGCGCATCGGTGAGAGGCTATGGCGTCACCTCGACCGGTATCGGGGGATGTGTGGCCTTATAGAATTGGGCGACGTCGTGCTGATTCTGCTGTACCTCAGGGGACGCCCCGCATGGGAGATGCTCGCGGACGGCGGCTTAGACGTCGAGCGCGCGATTCGCACCGACTTGTCAGCCGACAGAGAGGACCCCGTTGTCCTCCGTCCTTTGCTGGATTCGTTGCGCACGATCGGCGACGAGGTGGGTCAGTTGGCTCCGCTCGTTGACTTGGTCGACCGGCTCGACTTTACCCGCGACGTGCCGCTCACTCAGATCTTCAGCGTGATGCTCGAACGGATCGCCCAGGCCGCGCGTCATGGAGAGTTCCATACACCCGACGCCATCGCCCAACTTGCTGCCGCGTTGCTCGACCCGGCGCCGAGCGACTCCATACTTGACCCGTGCTGCAAGGGCGGGGCATTTCTCGCTGCAGTTGCCGACCGGCAGCTCAGGGACGGTAGGGCCGTTGACCGGTTGCCAGTAGCAGTCGCGGACTACTCGGCGCGTTCGTGCGCGGTGGCATACCTGAACCTGCGCCTGAGGGGAGTGACGCCGCGGGTATTGCCTAACGCCGCCGCGAGCCTGGCGACTGGGGCGCCCGATCACCGTTACAACGTGGTCACGGCAAACCCGCCGTTTAATCTGTCGCACTGGAGCAGTGAAGGTGGGCCCGGCGGGCGATGGAGGTATGGCGTACCACCAGCGCACAACGGCAACTTTGCCTGGCTGCAGTACGTCGTCGCCTCACTCGATCACGGTGGCCGCGCGGCGGTGGTGATGCCATACGGCGCTGGCCTTTCCGAAAACCCTCAGGAGCGCAGCATAAGGGGCGCAATGGTCGACGACGGCGTGCTGTCGGCGGTCATCGCGCTGCCAGGCCAGATGTTCACCAACACCGCCATCCCGGTCACGCTGTGGCTGCTGGAGCACACGACCGCCGATCGACCCGGCGAAGTGCTGTTCTTCGACGCGACCGGGCTTGGCACCGTGCAGGAGCGGGGTCGCCGTACTCTCACCGGCCCCGATATCGACAACATCGTCGAGACGTACCAGGACTGGCGCGAACACCGGGGTAAGACGGCCACGGAGTTTGCGGCCGATGTATCCATCGAGAAGATCCGCGACGGCGGGTACCGGCTGAATCCTCGCGCCTACATCACGCCGACTGGCGAGGTACCGGATCTGCGGGCACAAGGCCTGCAGGCACGGGAACTGACGCAGCGGCTGCGACGACTTGGCGAACGGGCCGTGACCGTCGACCAGACCATCGAAGCGCATCTAAAGGAGCTTTCACTGTGAGCTCGCTGATCGGCCCAGCACCAGAGGACTGGCAGGAGATGCCGCTCGCCGATGTCTGTGAAGTAGTGGCCGGCCCGTCGAACAGCATGATCCGACGCGTCGACGTCGGCGGCGTACCGATCGACGTCGTCGCGCCGAAGCACCTGCAACACGGCCAAGTTCAAGGAAGCGACACCATACGAGTCACAACCGACGCATCCGCTCGACTGGATCGCTATCGACTCGTCTCAGGCGACCTCATATGCGTGCGTACCGGAGACCTCGCCAAACACGCCCTCGCAGGCCCCGAGCACGATGGTTGGGTCGCCGGCACCGCCTGCTTCCGGGTACGCCCTGGACCGGCGGTCGACCCTCGGTATCTACTGCACTACCTGGGACACCCAGCGGTCCGCGACTGGATCACCCGACACGCCTCCGCAGCCACCGTCCCCTCACTGACACTCAGCATGCTGCGGACGCTGCCCGTACTCATCCCGCCGCGCACCCAGCAGGTGGCCATCGGCGCCATAATGGGCGCCCTCGACGACAAGATGGCTTTGCACCGAGAGATCGTCGCGGTTACGGAACAGCTACGCGACTCCCTGATGCCCCTGCTGCTGGCACGTCGCTGAGCATCGGTCGTTAGCGGCTTCGCCGCAGAACTCTGGCCAGTGTCCAGGACGTAGATCCGGCCACGCCCCTGTACCGGCTCGATCGGCGATGCCTAGTACGGCGGCGGGCCTCGGCGGGACTGTAAAACGAACGGCACCTCTCTGTGTCAAGTCGTCACGGACAGAGAGGTGCCGTTCGTTTGACAGACCCGCCGTTCGTTTGACAGACCCGCCTCGGCCGGGGTGGGTCGAGGTTCATGATTGCCGTGTAGACGCCTTGGGCGGCCTGTTGTTGGGACGTGGCCGCGGGTTGGTGCGGTGCGGCAGATGCGAGGGCTAGTCGGTTTGGTCGCGTTTCGTGCTGCTGTGCGATGCTCCCTTCCTCTGGTGCCGTTTGGTTGCCCTGACTCACGTGAGCCCAGGAGATCGCATCGCCCCCCGCAGTACCTGCAGGAGTTGCTGCTATTGATCAAGCTGGTCGAGAGGCGCGCAAGAGACGCTTCACACTGCTCAGGCTGATGCCGTACGCCTGAGCGATGTCGCCCTGGCGTGCGCCGGTAGCGAATTTCGAGGCGATGTCCTCCAGGTCCTGCAACGTGAGCCGTCTCCGGAGCGCCCAGGGCTTTCGCGCTCCCTGATTGCGGAGGTCAGGGTGGTCGCTTTGGTCTCTGACGCGGTGTTCCAGAGCGGAACATAGGGCTCTGACCTGCGGAAACGAGTTTGAGTAAGAGGTCAGTAGGTCCACCAACAACGGTCCTACTCAAACTCTCACCCGGCCGTTGGGCTGTCGGCGGTCAGCAGGTCGGAGACTGGGAAGGGTGCTAAGCACTGTCGGATGTCCGTCAGAGCGGGTCAACTCCACTGGGCCGGCCCGCCGCGCTGAGGCCCCGCCCAGAAATTAGTTGCTTGAAGACCAGAACACGGCGCGTTTGGTGGAGTCGCGGTGGCAGGTCACGTGCCCGTCCAGCTCCATTCCGTGGAGCACGGTCCAGGCCCTGCCGTCGTATCGGGACAGCCCGATCCGCTCGGCGATTTCGGCTGTGGGCAGCGGCTTGTCCGTGTCACGTAGCAGGGTGACCCTCAGATCGACACGCAACTATATCCGCACGAGCACCCTCCGTTATCTCAAAGAGGAGACAAACGTGCGGAAGACGACACAGGCCGTTGTCCTGGCAATCAGCCTCGCCGCGACGCTGGCGCTAGGGGTCGGCAGCCCAGCAGTCGCCAATCCGGTCGACCGAGCGCAAGACACCGCGACCGGGCAGGTCGCCATCAACAACTACAACGCCGCGGCGATCGTGGCGGAAGCCACCGCCGCTCCGTCCGCGGACAACGTGTCGTGCGGGTTCGTGGAGTGGGCTGGAGCGAACACGAAGCGAGTGGTCGTGCCGGGTGTGAACACGACTCACGGACAGGACGCGGCGACGGCCAGCGCGGAGTGTTCCGACATCGACGTCACGAATACCAATCCTCCCAATTTCACCGCGTTTCTAGACGTCACATTCCAGTACCTGCAGGCGGGCACCACGAACACCTGGGTCAACTACCACACCGCTGGGTGCCAACGGCCTGCGGTCCGCGGCCACGCGCCCTTGGAGTGCACAGTCACTCATCAGTTCGAAGATCCTTCCGACCCGATTCAGTCGCGGCCCCGCAGGTGTTCAGCCTCGGCGTCTTCGTCGCAGGGGTGAAGGACGAGCGCAGCACGCGTTCCTCCAACGTCATCCCGCCGATCCTGCTCGGCGTCTGTGTCAACGGGTTCGAGACCTGCGTGTGATGGCAGCCCTCATCAATGCGATACGGACGAGGGCGGCATTTGCCGCCCTCGCCCCGCTGCTGTTCGCCGGTCTGCTCCTGCCTGGAACCGCCCACGCGCAGGAAGCGGACACGTGCCTCGCCGCTGCGGGCGAAGAGATCGCGCAACACGTTCCTGCCATGGTGTGCGGCGTCATGGTGGTCCACGCCAGCGGGCATGCCGGCATCACCCTGGATGTTCCCCGGCAGACGGACCTGCCCGACAGCGCCTTCGTCGTGGAGCTCCTGGATGGCGCCAGCTACGCGTGGGTCGGCCTGGCTGACCGGAACCCTGAGGCGTGTGGCCGCGACCCATTCTTCGGCATGTGCCTAACCCACAAGCAGTACCGGCTGGACGTGGGAGACACACCCTGGGTCCTCAGCAACGACCCCACCCTGGTTGACGAAGGGCGGCACGAACTGTACGTGATCAGCGACGGGGCGGTCCGCGTCACCATGTCGTTCACCGGGCTCACCGGAAGGGCCGAGCTGCACGCCCGCGGCGCCATCCGGGCGACCTCGCATCGCCTGCAGGCCCGGTGCGCGACCGCCCCCGACTGCGAACGCGCGGGCTGGGGCGGCGCTGCCCACACCGTCAGCCACCCCGGATGGGTTGGCGTGATCGCCTACGCGTGGAACCCGATCGAATACATCGACGACACCGGAGTCCCGTACCCGGCCACGCGGGCGGCGACCTCGTGCCTATACCCCTGGTACGGATCCGGCGGAGTCTCCACCGATCCGGACGATCACCCCTTCGGGTGCTCCCTGCTGCCCACGGAGGAGTCGGATTGGAACGAAAACGCCTTGTGGTTCGCCGGCAACACCGCCATACCACTGGGAGGGTCAAACTGGATGATCTGGGAGAACCTGGGTCCGGACGGACCGGTCTACGCCGGGTTCACCGCCCAGTCCTCCTCCACAGCCGGCGGCGGGGGCTACGTGGCGTACGGATTCTGGCTTGAGCAAGGAATCAAGGGCGAAGCCGGATAGCCGGACCCTCCTGGTGGCCCTGGGCCGCCCGGGTCAGGGCGTGGTCGACGTGGCTTGGGTCGAGCACACCCCGGCCGCGGTCGGGGTGCTGGTGGCCCGGATCGCGACGCTGGAACCGGATCCGGCCGAGGTGCGGGTGGTCATCGAGACCCGGCACGGGCTGCTGGTCGAGGCCATGCTCGACGCCGGGTACACGGTGCTGCCGGTCAACCCGGACCTGGTGGCCCGCCGGCGGGGGGCCAGCGAAGAAGAAAGACGACGCCGAGGACGCGCGGATCGCCTGCCTGCTGGCCCTCGATCAGTACACCCAGTTGCGGGCCCCTCATCCCGCACGGGGACCCGTCCGGAGAACTGCGGGCCATCGCCCGCGACGACGTGCGCGCCGCCCGCGACCAGCGGCGGCTGCTCAACCGGCTGCGCGCCGACCTGGCCGCCACGTTCCCGGCCGCGCTGGTCATCGCCGGCGACGAGCTGGGGCAGCCCGGTCCTGCTCAAGCTGCTGCAACGCTGGCCCACCGCCGCCGAGCTGGGCTGCGCCGAGCGCGAGGAGATCGAGGCCCTCGCCCGCGCGGCCAAGCCCGGGGTAGCGGTAGGTGCTGGTGGTGTGGCCGGCGTCGTGGAGGATGCCGCGTAGCAGGTCGTGCTGCCGGTCCTCGGCCAACTGGAGCTCGGGGGTGCGTTGGCCGTCCTCCCGCATGTAGTCCGCGTCGAGCCAGCGGATCATCACGCCTTCGGGGCAGGTGTCGACCGAGGCGCCGC
>JBOHER010000165.1:0-2093 GCA_050701115.1 Haloechinothrix sp.
TAGACGAACTGGGGGTGACCGGTGACGTCCCCGGCGGCCCAGATGCGCGGGTTGTCGCTGCGCAGCGTGTCGTCGACGACCACCTCGCCGCGCTCGCCGGTTTTCACGCCGACCGCGTCGAGATTCAAGTCCCCGGTGACCGGTGAGCGTCCGGTGGCGACCAGGAGCTGCTCGGCCCGCCGGTCGGCCGGTGCGCCGTTGGAGCCGGCCAGACTCAGCTGGTAGCCGTCGGTGTCGCGGTCGACGCGGGTGGTGATAGCGCCGGTGGCTACGCCGATGCCCTCGCGGGCGAACGCCGCCTGAATTGCCGTGCTGAGTTCGGGTTCCTCCGTCGGTGCCAGCCGGTCCTGCAACTCGATCACGGTGACCTGGACGCCCAGCCGGGACCACAGCTGGGCCTGTTCGAGGCCGACGGCGTTGCCGCCGAGCACGATCATCGAAGCGGGCAGCGATGCCAGTTCCATCGCCGTGGTGGAGGTCAGGTAGCCCGCGTCAATGAGTCCGTTGATCGGCGGCGCGGCCGGGGCCGATCCGGTGGCGATCAGGTAGTGCGCGGCGTCCACCGTGGTGTGTTCGCCGCCGGCCCGCTCCACGTCGAGGGTCGGGCCGGGCGCGAACCGCGCGGTCCCGGACACGATGTCCCAGTCGTAGTCGGCCGCGAGATCGGTGTACTTCTCCGTGCGCAGCGCCTCGACCAGCCCGTCCTTTCCGGCGACCACGGCTGGCAGGTCCACCCCCCCGAACGGGGACGCCGCGATGCCGGGGAACCGGCCGTCCAGGCTGACCTGACGGGCCTCGGCCGCGGCCAGCAGCGCCTTGGACGGAACGCACCCGGTGTTCACACACGTGCCGCCAACGGTGCCGCGCTCGATCATCACCACCGAAGCGCTCTTGCCGCGGGCGCTGATCGCCGCTGCGAACGCCGCACTCCCGGAACCGATGATCGCCAGGTCGTAACGCATCTGGCCGAACCTCCTCGAGACGTATTCGTTGGTGCGGATACGACGATGCTACAGTAAGATTCGCGTATCCGGATGCGTTGTCAGCGATGGGGGATGGAGGAATCATGGCCGAACCGGTCGACCGCGAGATCACGTTGTTGCCCGTCGCGGCCGGCGGGGTTGAGATGGTGGCGAAGTTCTTCCGCGCGCTGGGCGATCCGGTGCGGTTGCGACTGCTGGAGTTCCTGCTGCACGCCGAGCACACCGTCACCGAATGCGTCACGCACATCGGCCTGTCCCAGGGGCGGGTCTCCACCCACCTGGGCTGCCTGGCCGACTGCGGCTACGTGCAGGTACGCCGAGAAGGCCGCTTCGCGCATTACCGGGTGGCCGATCCGCGGGTGGCCGAACTGGTGATGCTGGCGCGCTGGCTGGCCGCGGACAACGCCAACGCGCTCGCAAGCTGCCTGCGCATCGACGCTCCCGAGTGACCAGCTGGAGGCCGAGGAGATGCCCCAGGATCCCGAGCGCGGCCAGGCTGGCACCGGCCTGGCCATCGGCGGCCTTGGGGTGGCGATGGGGCTGTGCTGCGCCGCCGAAGGTCCGCCCGCCCGCTACCCGGAGCGCTGAACAGGCCTCGCCTGCGCAGCGTCCGATGATGCGGCTACCGCGCACGGCAAACCGTCCTCGTCCAGAGCTGCGCGGAGTCCCTTGATCATCAGGTCGATGCCGAGGGTGAACTGCTCGGTCATGTCGCAGTCGGCGCAGAACCACAGGGCGGTGCGGATCTCGGCGTCGGTTGCGCCTGGTGGGAGCAGGCCGGTGACCTGGCGGATGCGGGCGAGCTCGTCGGCGCCCTCGCCGGCGGGGATGGCGCGGGACCAGGCGAGCTCGGCCAGGCTCTGCCCCAGCGCGTAGGCGACGACGGTGCGCAGGAACCCGACGGCGCAGGTGTCCGGCAGGCCGGCGCGGCTCAGTACCGTGCGGTAGGCCTCCGCGACCCGCAGGGCATGCGGGGACAGGGTCTGGCTGGCGGTCAGCAGGGGGGCCACGCTCGCGTGGGTGTGGATGACCTCCCGTAGCGAGACGGCCAGGGTGCGCACCAGGTCCGGCCAGGACGCCACGTCCTCGGGCGGAAGGGCGACCTTCGAC
>JBOHER010000166.1:0-1681 GCA_050701115.1 Haloechinothrix sp.
GCAGGGCGCGACCTACGGCGAACAGGATGGACTGGCCCACGCCTGGATCACCTGATTCCAGCGAGTTGAGGCTTCGGACGCTGATGCCAGCAGCCCGCGCGAACGTGGTCCGCCACCTGTGGCCGACCGCTTCACGTGCCTTCGCGACGGCCACGCCGAGGCGGGTTCCGCGCCTCCTGCGAGTACATCCTGTGGGGCACCAGCGGCCCATACGACCACCAGCGCGAGATCTACCTGCCCGGCATGTTCTCGGCCAGCCAGCCGAAGGGCGGCCGGCGCCAGCACATCACGCAGAAGCCCGTCGACGGGCTGCTAGCCGAACTCGTGCGGATCTGCCCCGAGCGAGGCGCCGTGCTCGACCCGTTCGCCGGGTCCGGGTCGACCGGCGAGGCCGCGCTGCTGTCCGGCCGCTCGTTCGTCGGCATCGAACCGTCCGCCCACTACCACCAGGAGGCCGGCGACCGTCTCGCCGCCATCGCACAGACACCCCAGGCGGCACAGACCGTCGGGTCGGGGTGAACGGCGCCCGGGGGCCGCGCAGCCCGGGAGACCTAGCCGCCCCCGGGGGTCGGCCTGTCGTCACGAGCGGGTGAGTTCCCTCTCGATCTGCTGGGCACGCTGATACGACATGCCAGTCATCGTGCCGATGTCGCGGTAGGACAGACCGGACGCGCGGAGTGTGGGCACGGCTCGCCGGGTCTCGGCCCGGGCCTGATCCTCGATCTCCTTGGCCCTGTCACGTAGCCGGGAGACACGCTCGGCGACCGAACCGGCCTCGCCGGGAACACTCCAGGTGACGTTTACCTCCTCGGGTGCCTCGCCGGTCATCAACTCGATGATCTCGCGGGCGTTTGCCTCGACCTGATCGAGTCGGCGGCACTGGCTGTTGGCTCCGGGGATTTCGGGGACGGTGATCACCCACCATCCCGTGGTGTCCCATTCGGCGTGTGCGGTGTGTTTCACTGGGCCTCCTCGATCCATCGGTCCCCGAACTCCGGCGCCAGGTGGCGCTGGATGTTGCGCAGGGTGCCGGGCGCCTGGGCTTTCACGCTCGCCTTGAGCGTGGTGCTGTGCCCACCGGGCGCGGTCCATTTCTCGTGCGAGCCGACGGTGCCGGACGGTTCGCATCCGTGGGAGCGCAGCAGCTTGCGGAGATTCTTGGTGGGCATCGGCTTCATGATGATAAGTCTAGGTACTAGACACTATCAAGTCAAGCGGATAGACAGAATCGCGCTAACCCCGGAGGTGGACGTGAACGCCTGGACCTACCGACGCACCATCGGCGTCACCCTCTCAGCCTGGGAACTCACCGCACTGGCAACAGGCAAAAACCCGCCACTAACCACCATCCTCCGCACACACCCGATACTCGGCGCACTCGCAACAGCATGGCTGGCACAACACCTAATAGCGACCCCCGCGACCGCGACGGGAAGACCCGCAGGGAGGTGACCCGCCGTGGCCGCCACCACACCACTCACCGACGCCGAACGCCGCAAGATCGCGCGGCTACACGCCGCCGGCCACTCCTGCAGCCGCATCGCCAAGGAACTCCGCCGCAGCCGCTCGACAATCAGCAACACCGCCCGCAAGCTCGGCCTCAAGTTCGACCGCGCCAAGACCGCCGCCGCCACCCAAGCCAACGTCATCGACGCCAAGGCCCGCCGCGCGCAGCTCGCCG
>JBOHER010000167.1:0-16196 GCA_050701115.1 Haloechinothrix sp.
TCGAGCAGCTCAGCCCGACGCGGGTCAAGATCAATGTCGAGGTGCCGTTCGACGAGCTGAAGCCGAACTTCGACCGCGCCTACCGCAAGATCGCCCAGCAGGTGCGCATTCCCGGATTCCGTCCCGGAAAAGCCCCCGCACGCGTCCTGGAAAGCCGAATTGGTCGCGCCCCGGTGCTCGACGAGGTTGTCAACGAGGTCATTCCCGCGAAGTACCTCGAAGCCGTGCAGTCAAGCGAGGTACGCACCCTTGGCCGCCCCGAGTTCGAGGTGACGCGACTCGAGGACCGCGAGGTGCTCGAGTTCACCGCCGAGGTGGATGTGCGTCCGGACATCGCCGTGCCCGAGGTCGAGGGCCTGGCCGTGACCGTGGACGACGTCGAGCTGGCCGAGGCCGAGGTCGATGAGCAGCTTGACGAGCTGCGCGCCAGGTTCGGTACGCTCACCGGCGTCGACCGCCCGGCCGAGAACGGCGACTTCGTGTCGATCGACCTGTCCGCGAGCGTCAACGGCGAAGACGTCGAGGGTGCCAGCACCACCGGGCTGTCCTACGAGATCGGTTCCGGTCAGCTGGTCGAGGGCATCGACGAGGCACTGGTCGGCGCCGCAGCGGGCGAGACGAAGAACTTCACCACCAAGCTGGTCGCAGGCGAGCACGCGGGCGAGGACGCCGAGATCACCGTGACGGTGCAGACCATCAAGCAGCGCGAGCTGCCCGAAGCGGACGACGAGTTCGCTCAGATGGCCAGCGAGTTCGACACCATCGACGAGCTCCGTAGCGACCTACGTGAGCGGCTCGGCCGCGTCAAGAAGATGCAGCAGGGTGTGCAGGCTCGCGACAAGGTGCTCGACGCGCTGCTCGAGCTCGCCGAGGTGCCACTGCCCGAGGGCGTCGTCCAGACCGAGGTCGACAATCGCAAGCACGAGGCGGTGCACGGCTTCGACCACGACGAGCAGGCGCTGACCAAAGTGCTCGAGGCCGAGGGCAAGACCATCGAGGAGTTCGACACCGAGCTGCGCACCGACGCCGAAAAGGCCGTCCGCACCCAGCTACTGCTGGACACCATCGCCGACGCGGAGAAGGTCGAGGTCGGTGACGCCGAGCTCACCGAGCGGATCATCTACCAGGCGCAGCGGTTCGGTGTCAGCCCGGACGAGTACGTGCAGCGTGCTCAGCAGTCCGGTCAGCTCGGCGCGATCTTCGCCGATGTTCGTCGCGGTAAGGCCCTTGCTTCCATCGTCCGCAAGGCCACCGTGACCGACGCCAGCGGCAACGCTATCGACCTGGACGAGCTGTTCGGTCGGGAGGACGCCGCGGCAGCCGCCGAGGAGCAGGTCGCCGTCGAGGAGACCGCACCGGCCGGGGTCGCCGCGGCCGCCGACGAGACAGAGCAGGCCGAGGCGTCGACCAAACAGTGACGCTCTGAGCGAACTTGGGCGGTGTCAGGCATTCCGCGCCGCCCAAGTTCGTTAGGGTCGATTGCAAGTTCTTGACAACCACGCAGCTGACGATGACCCCGTGAGCGAGAAGGCAGGCAGACGTGACGCACCCCCACCCCTCGCCCAGCATGCGGACCAGTACCGCAGGGCTGAACTTGTTCGACTCGGTATCCGAGCGACTCCTCCAGGAACGCATCGTAGTGCTGGGTTCCGATGTCAACGACGAAGTCGCCAACCGGATCACCGCCCAACTGCTGCTGCTGGCCGCGGAGGACGCTGACAAGGACATTCGCCTCTACATCAACTCACCGGGCGGTTCGGTGACCGCCGGGTTCGCCATCTACGACACGATGCAGCTCATCGAGCCGGATGTCGCGACCTACGCGATGGGCCTGGCCGCATCGATGGGCCAGTTCCTGCTGTCCTCGGGTGCCTCCGGCAAGCGGTACTCGCTGCCGCACGCCCGAATCCTGATGCACCAGCCCTCCGCAGGCGTGTCCGGTACCGCCTCCGACATCGCCATCCAGGCCGAGGTGTTCGGCAAGTGGAAGCAGGAGCTTGCCAAGATCACCGCGGACCAGACCGGCCAGACCGTCGAGCAGATCATCAAAGACGGCGACCGCGACCGCTGGTTCACCGCCCAGGAGGCCAAGGAGTACGGGTTCGTCGACCATGTGCTGACCGCCGAGTACCTCGCCGCCAACGGCTCGGCCCAGTGATCCGGGCACACGGTAATCAGGAGACTTCAATGACCAATCTGAACCTTCCGCAGTCTCGGTACATCCTGCCGTCCTACATTGAGCGCACCAGCTACGGCGTCAAGGAGTCCAACCCGTACAACAAGCTGTACGAGGAGCGGATCATCTTCCTCGGCGTGCAGGTGGACGACGCGTCCGCCAACGACGTGATGGCCCAGCTGCTGCACCTCGAGCACGAGGACCCCGATCGCGACATCGTCATGTACATCAACTCGCCGGGTGGCTCGTTCACCTCGCTGATGGCCATCTACGACACGATGCAGTTCGTCCGGCCGGACATCCAGACGGTCTGCCTCGGTCAGGCGGCCTCGGCCGCCGCGGTGCTGCTCGCCGCGGGCACCAAGGGCAAGCGGATGGCTCTGCCCAACGCACGCGTGCTGATCCACCAGCCCGCCACCGAAGGCACCTACGGCCAGGTATCCGACCTGGAGATTCAGGCCAACGAGATCCAGCGGGTGCGCAAGCTGCTGGAGGCCACGCTGGCCAAGCACTGCAACAAGGACGCCGAGCAGGTGCGCGCCGACATCGAGCGCGACCGGATCCTCACCGCCGAGCAGGCGTTGGAGTACGGAATCATCGATGAGGTCCTGCCCTACCGCAAGGGGTCGGCGACCAGCTAACGATCCGGCCAGGGGGCGTGTCGCGGGCGGCACGCCCACCGGCTCGGGTCTAGGGTCACCTCGCGATATCCGGTCAGCATTGGTCCTCCCCATCGGCCGATGCGGCGGGTACCGTCAGAAAGCGAGACGTAGGCGGCCCACACACCATCGCAGGGCCCAGCACGACGCATCAGGTGCATCAGCGAGGTGCACCGGAGGGGACAGAGGTCAACGGTCATGGCACGTATCGGTGACGGCGGAGACCTGCTCAAGTGTTCTTTCTGCGGAAAGAGCCAGAAGCAGGTGAAGAAGCTCATTGCCGGCCCCGGCGTGTATATCTGCGACGAATGCATCGACCTCTGCAACGAGATCATCGAGGAAGAGCTGGCCGAGGCAGGCGACGTCAAGCTCGATGAGCTGCCGAAGCCCGCCGAGATCCATGACTTCCTCGAGCAGTACGTGATCGGCCAGGAAGAGGCCAAGCGCTCGCTGGCGGTCGCGGTCTACAACCACTACAAGCGCATCCAGTCCGAGACCAAGTCGGGTCCCAAGGACTCCAAGGACGAGCCGGTCGAGATCGCCAAGTCGAACATCCTGATGCTCGGTCCCACCGGGTGCGGCAAGACCTATCTGGCGCAGACCCTGGCCAAGCTGCTCAACGTGCCGTTCGCTATCGCCGACGCGACCGCGCTCACCGAGGCGGGTTACGTCGGCGAGGACGTCGAGAACATTCTGCTCAAACTCATCCAGGCCGCCGATTACGACGTCAAGCGCGCGGAGACCGGCATCATCTATATCGATGAGGTCGACAAGATCGCCCGCAAGAGTGAAAACCCGTCGATCACCCGGGATGTCTCGGGTGAGGGTGTGCAGCAGGCACTGCTGAAGATCCTGGAAGGCACCACGGCGTCGGTACCTCCGCAGGGCGGCCGCAAGCACCCGCACCAGGAGTTCATCCAGATCGACACCACGAACGTGCTGTTCATCGTGGCAGGCGCGTTCGCGGGCCTCGAGAAGATCATCAACGAGCGGGTCGGCAAACGCGGTCTCGGCTTCGGCGCGGAGATCCGCACCAAGGCGGAGATCGAGGAGAGCGACATCTTCTCCGAGACCATGCCCGAGGATCTGATCAAGTTCGGCCTGATTCCCGAGTTCATCGGCAGGCTGCCGGTGGTGGCCAGCGTGACGCACCTGGACAAGGAGTCGCTGGTACAGATCCTCACCGATCCGCGCAACGCGCTGGTCAAGCAGTACAAGAAGCTGTTCGAGCTGGACAATGTCGAGCTGGAGTTCACCAAGAGCGCGCTGGCGGCCATCGCCGACCAGACGGTGCTGCGGGGAACCGGGGCTCGTGGCCTGCGCGCCATCATGGAAGAGGTGCTGCAGCAGGTCATGTACGACATCCCGAGCCGCGAGGATGTCGCCAAGGTGGTCATCACCGAGCAGACCGTCCGGGAGAACGTGAACCCCACGATCGTCTCGCGCCAGCCCACGCGGCGCAGCCGCGCCGCCGAGCGCAGCGAGAAGTCGGCGTAGGGCGGCTACCCGCTTTCCTCGGTCGCATCCGACACCCGGGTGCCGATGAACCGCACCACGTCGGTGGCGACGTCTTCGTTGAAGATGTCCCGGTGCCCGCCCGGGCCGATGTAGGCCAGTTCGGGGTTGGCCTGCCGGATGAATCCGCGCACGCCCTCGATGAAGCCGTCCTCGATCCCGCACCACACGCCGATGCGCACGTCCCGCAGGGCGGCGATGTTCTTGAGCGGGTCATCTGCGGCCCAGGCCCGGCGGGACTCGTAGACGTTGCGGGTACGCATTACCTCCCACTGGGTCATCAACGCCGGTCCGATGATCGCCGCAACGGACAGCGGCACCCGCCGCTCGGCCCGCCTGCGCGCGTAGAGCAGTGCGCCGAACCCGCCCATGGACAGCCCGGTGGCGGCGAACGGCACGCCGTCCGGGCCACCAAGGCCCCGTTCCCTGAGCCACATCGGGACCTCCTCGATCAGCATGGCCATCGGATCGTCGCCGGGGTGCACCTCGTGCCAGTAGTTGTTGTCGCCGTCCACCGCGACGAAGCCGAACGGCGTGATGCTCTCCTGCAACGTGTCGGCGTACAGGACCTGGCGCAACGACGGCCAGGAGGCGTTGCGGGCGGAGCCGTTCAAGCCGTGCAGCAGCAGCGACATCGGCAGGCCATCGGGCGGGTCGCGCTCCGGAAGCAGCGTCACCAGTTCGACCTCGCGTCCACGGGCCGCCGAGTACATCCGCTCGACCTTCCGCAAGCCGATCCGGGCCGGAGCGGCAGCCGCGCCCAGCGTGCGCCGCAGTGGCTCATGTTCAGGTCCGAGGCCGGTCACCGCGACCGCGCCCGCGCCGGCGAGCGTTGCTCCGGTGACACCCGCGGCGAGTAGTGCCCGCCTGCGCGTCAGCCGGAGCGGGTGCGCGGATGGCCGGGAGTCCGCGGCCTCCGTCATGTCGGCTCCCCTCGACCGTGCCCGCGCTAGACAACGCCGACCCCAGGGGAAGCCGACGTCCTCTTCACGGTACGGCCCGGGGCGTCATGGCGGGTTGAAGTCACCCGTTCGGCCGGATGAGTTGGTTACCCGCCGGTCGCCGGTGTAGACGTTCATGCTGCGCCCGCGCTGGAAGCCGACCAGCGTTATGCCGCTCTTGGCGGCGAGGTCGACGGCCAGTGAGGACAGGGCGGACACCGCGGCCAGCAACGCCCGCGAGCGCGGCCTTTTGCAGTTCGAAGGACGCGCGCCCGGACACCAGCAATCCGGCGTCGTACAGCGGCACTCGCTCAGCCAGCAATGCCCAGCCGAGCATCTTGTCCACCGCGTTGTGCCTGCCTACGTCCTCGCGCACCGCGAGCAGGGTGCCGTCCGTGTCGAACAAGGCCGCGGCGTGCAGTCCGCCGGTGCTGTCGAAGACCCGCTGCTGGGCGCGCAGCGAGTCGGGCAGCGTGGCCAGTACGTCCGCGGCGACTCGGAACTCGGCGGACGCCGGCTCGAACCGGGAGCGGACTGTGACCGCGCCCAATGCCGCCTTCCCGCAGACCCCGCAGGACGATGTGGTGTAGAAATTGCGCTCGACGCCCGCCGACGGCGGTGGAACGTGCGGAGCCAGGGCCAGATCAAGCACGTTGTAGGTGTTGCGGCCCTCCTTGTCCAAGCTGTCGCAGTAGCGAGCGGTGTGCGCGGCGTTTCTGGCACCGATCACGCCTTCGGTCAGCAGGAAGCCGTGCGCCAGCTCGATGTCGCTGCCGGGGGTGCGCATGATGACCGCGAGCGCCTTGCCGTCCACCCGCAACTCCAGCGGCTCCTCGGCGGCGAGGGTGTCCTGCTGTCTGCGGTCGGACTGCGCGGCGATCTTGCGCACCGGCCTGCGCACGGTTGCCCGACCCACGATCGAATGCTCCTTTGGTCTCTCCGCCTACTGAGCTGCCCGCTCCAGCCTGATCACGATGGCCTTGGACACCGGGGTGCTGGAGATTTCGGCCACCGAATCCAACGCGACGAGGGTGTTCGCCTCGGGGAAGTACGTCGCGGCGCAGCCGGGTGGGCACGGTAGGCGACCGCGCGGAATAGTGCCGCACGGCGCTCGCTGACCGTGCCGTCCTGCGTCCACTCCGACACCAGATCGACCAGGTCTCCGTCCGCGAACCCGCGCTCAGCCAGGTCCTCGGGGTTGATGAACACCACCCGTCTGCCGCCTTCGATGCCTCGGTAGCGGTCGGAAAGGCCGTAGATGGTGGTGTTGTACTGGTCGTGGCTGCGCAGCGTCTGCAGGATGAGCCTGCCACGCCCGATGACCCCGCTCAGGTTCTGCGGATTGCGGAAACGCATCAGCCCGGCTTCCGGCAGCGGGTTCACCGCGATGATCTTGGCGCCGCGCCGCTTCGCGGCTTCCAGTTCCTCGATCGAGTGCTGCGCGAAGAACTCGGGGCCGACGCGACGCTTGGTGGCCTCCTCGGCGACCGCTTTGGCGCCGTTCTCGTAGAACTCGGCCGGTTTGCGATGCTCGCCGTCGGCTTCCCGCGGCTCCGGCCAGGCGCAACCGGGGCAATCGAAGCCCTCGCGCAACCTTGAGCACACACGAGGGTCACCAAGGGGGTCGTGAGTGATCAGGGTTGCCGGGAGGGCAACATTCACGCACGAGGCCGTACGACTGTGCAGGGCAGGCGCGAATGACCACGCCAAAGGTGCGGGTCCGTCGGGTCTACGACGATCCGACGTCCGAGGATGGGGTGCGCGTCCTTGTGGACCGCATCTGGCCGCGCGGCCTGCGCAAGGATGCCGCCGAACTGGACGAGTGGGCCAAGGACATCGCGCCCTCGGCCGAGCTGCGGAAATGGTTCGGCCACGACCCCGCCAAGTTCGACCGGTTCCGAGATCGGTATCGCAAGGAACTCACGACGGAGCCTGGGCGTGCCGCGGTGGCGCGCCTGCGCGAACTGGGCCGGGGGACGATGCTCACCCTGCTCACCGCGACGAAGGACGTGGCGCACTCCCATGCCGCCGTCCTTGCCGAATTGCTGCGAGCCCCGGAGTGAGACCGCTCAGCAGGTGTTGTCATCCGGCAGCGGCTGGTCTGGATCGAAGAACATTTCCTCATCATGCTGGGGTAGCGCGCCGTCCCATCGGCGATCGCTGCACCGTCACGATGTCCATCGGATCGAACACCCGGTCGGGGTGATCGGTATCGAAGGCGTATGTGACGGCGAACTTGGCTGTGACCTTGAGTTCGCCGGTGTCTCCCGCCTGCACCGTCAGTGTTCCCCTGGTCTTCGGGGCGACGGGGAGCAACCGGTGGGACTCGTCGATAAAAGTGACAAAGCCGGCGGCGTCCAACGGGGTGCGCAGCTCCGGGCGCAACACCTCACGCATGTCGGGTGCCGGCGTCTGCAGGAAGGGTTCGACGTCGTGCCGTTCGAGGACCCGCAGGTCCAGATGGGCGGCGGCGATGGAGTCCCTCACCTGCTTGAGTGCATCCGCCACTTGCTCGGTTGTGAACGAACCGATCGCCTCCGGCTCGGGAACCGTGATGCCGTCGATACCATCGGACCAACCTGCGGCGGGGGTCGCCGCGAACGGCTGATCCAGTTGCACCCGGAAGCTGCTGGTCCTGGTTGTCGGGGTGGGCGATACCGGCGTGCGCTGCACAGCCGAGGTGCTCGCGCTCGGCACGAGCGTGACCCAGTAGGTGATGAGCGCGACGAGCACGATGGGCACCGTGATGAAGGCGCCGAGTAGCCATAGCGTGCGCGAGCCGAGTCGTAAGCGCCTCCGCACCTTGCGGGCTCGACGAGCGGCTGCGCGGGCCCGCCGTTTGTCGCGTCGGGACAAGTCGAGCCGCTGCAGATCGGGATGACTACCGATATCGGATTCGTGCATGATCTGCTTCTCCCTGCAGCGCTTCCTCGGCACCTTATCGTCCGATTTGGTGCATTGTTGCCCCGGTGCCGGCTAGCGGGGCGGGCGAAGTCTGATCGTTCGCGCCGGGTTCGTAGACTTACCGGCTGTGACCGAGAACCCCGCCCAGCCCAGCACCGATCTGCCCACGACCTGGAACCCGGCCGACGTAGAGGCCGAGCTCTATCAGGGTTGGGTAGACGCGGGCTATTTCAAGGCTGACGCCGGCTCGGACCGGCCGCCGTTCACCATCGTGCTGCCACCACCGAATGTCACCGGTGCCATGCACATAGGTCACGCGCTGGACCACACCCTGATGGACGCGCTGACCCGGCGCCGCCGGATGCAGGGCTACGAGGTCCTGTGGCTGCCCGGGATGGACCACGCCGGGATCGCCACCCAGAACGTCGTCGAGCGTGAACTGGCGGGCCAAGGGCTGTCCCGGCACGATCTCGGCCGTGAGCGGTTCGTCGATCGGGTCTGGGAGTGGAAGGAAGAGTACGGCGGCAAGATTCTCGGCCAGATGCGTCGCCTCGGCGATGGTGCCGACTGGGACCGGCAGCGCTTCACCATGGACGAGGGTCTATCCCGCGCCGTCCAGACGATCTTCAAGAAGCTCTTCGAGGACGGCCTGATCTATCGCGCCGAGCGGATCATCAACTGGTGCCCGCGGTGCCACACCGCGCTGTCGGACATCGAGGTGGAGCACTCCGAGGACGAGGGCGAACTCGTCTCCATCCGCTACGGCGAGGGCGAGGATTCAATCGTCGTGGCGACAACGCGGGCGGAGACGATGCTTGGCGATACCGCCGTCGCGGTGCACCCGGAGGACGAACGCTACGCGCACTTGGTCGGCACCGAGGTGACTCTGCCGCTGACCGGCAGGAAGATCCCGATCGTTGCCGACGAGCACGTGGATCCGGCCTTCGGCACCGGCGCGGTCAAGGTGACTCCTGCGCACGACCAGAACGACTTCGAGATCGGCCGTAGGCACGGCCTGCCGATGTTGACCATCATGGACGAGCGCGCGGTGATCACCACGCACGGCCCGTTCCAGGATCTGGACCGGTTCGAGGCACGCCCCGCCGTGGTCGCCGCCCTGCGTCAGCAGCGCCGGATCGTCGCCGAGAAGCGGCCGTACCTGCACGCGGTCGGGCACTGTTCGCGGTGTGACACCGTCATCGAGCCCCGGCTGTCGCTGCAGTGGTGGGTGCGGGTGGCTCCGCTGGCCAAGGACGCTGGCGACGCGGTGCGCGATGGCCGCACCAAGATCCACCCGCCGGAGCTGGCCAAGCGCTACTTCGACTGGGTCGACAACATGCACGACTGGACGATCTCGCGTCAGTTGTGGTGGGGACACCGGATCCCGGTCTGGTACGGGCCGAACGACAAGGTGGTCTGCGTCGGTCCGGACGAGGAGCCACCCACCGGCGACGGCTGGGTGCAGGACGGCGACGTGCTGGACACCTGGTTCTCCTCCGGCTTGTGGCCGTTCTCCACGCTGGGCTGGCCGGACCAGACCGCCGATCTGCGCAAGTTCTATCCGACCAGTGTGCTGGTTACCGGCTACGACATCCTGTTCTTCTGGGTCGCCAGGATGATGATGTTCGGGTTGTACGCGATGGCGGACAGCGGAGGCAGCCGTGCAGTGCCTTTCCGCGATGTCTTCCTGCACGGCCTGATCCGGGACGCCACCGGCAAGAAGATGTCCAAGTCACGCGGCAACGTGATCGACCCGCTGGACTGGTTGGACGCCTTCGGTGCGGACGCCACCCGGTTCACCTTGGCCCGAGGCGCCAATCCAGGCAGCGACATGGCCATCGCCGAGGAGTGGGCGGCAGGCTCGCGGAACTTCTGTACGAAGCTGTGGAACGCCAGCCGGTTCGCGCTGATGAATGGGGCGACCACGGCGGTCGAGGTCCCCGCTCGGGAAACCCTGACCGACGCCGACCGGTGGATCCTGGATCTCGCTGACCGGTTGGTGTCCGATGTGGACGGCCTGTTCGAGTCCTTCCAGTTCGCCAAGCTGTGTGATGAGCTCTACCACTTCACCTGGGACGAGTTCTGCGACTGGTATCTGGAGCTGGCCAAGGTACAGCTCGCCGAGGGTGGCGCGCGTGCGGAATCCACCCGTGCGGTGCTGGGGCATGTGCTCGACATCGTGCTCCGTCTGCTGCATCCGGTGGTTCCCTTCGTTACCGAGGCGCTGTGGAAGTCGTTGACCGGCAAGGAATCCGTGGTCATCGCCCAGTGGCCCGCCGCGACCGGACAGGCTCCAGACGTGGGTGCGGCTCAGCGGATCGCCGATGTGCAGAAGCTGGTCACCGAGATCCGTCGATTCCGGTCGGATCAAGGGCTCAAGCCTGGTCAGCGGGTGCACGCCCGGTTGTCCGGCGCCGGGTTCGAGCGGGTGGCAGGACACGAGGGTGCGATCCGCTCGCTGGCCCGGTTGACCGAGGCCGGCGAGCAGTTCTCGGCGAGCGCGTCGATCGAGGTGGGCGTGGCCGCCGGGGTGGCGCTGGTTGAGCTGGACCTGTCCGGCGCGATCGATGTCACCGCGGAGCGCAAGCGGTTGGACAAGGACCTCGCCGCCGCGTGGAAAGAACTCGAGCAGACCGAGAAGAAGCTCGCCAACCCCGCCTTCACCGACAAGGCCCCTGCGGAGATCGTGAACAAGATCCGCACCCGCAAGCAGACCGCCGAGTCCGACATCGACCGCATCTCCGCACGGTTGGAGGCTTTGCCCAGCGCCTGATTCTGTCGGCCGGTGTCCTTACTGTGGTCCGCGCAGCTGTACCCACGACGATGGGTACCCACAGCCAAGGAGTGAGCCCTCCATGTCCCGCCTCACCCGCCGCGCCCTCAATCGCGCGCTGCTGGAACGCCAGTTATTACTGCGGCGCGCGAGAATGTCCTCGCTCGAGGCGGTCGAGCACCTGGTGGGCATGCAGGCGCAGGTTCCGGGCAATCCGTACATCGCGTTGTGGTCGCGGTTGCACGGGTTCCGAGCCGACGATCTCGCGCAACTGCTCGCCCAGCGACGCGCTGTGCGAGCGACCATGATGCGCGGCACGATCCACCTGATGAGCTCGCGAGCTGCTCGCTCCACGGTGGCCCGACCGTGATCCGGCGGCCCTGGCGTACGCGGTGCGGGTCTTGCTCCCGGCGGTGCACGTGCCGCCGCGTGGCCTGTGGGGGCGGAGTGGGCCGGTCGCGCTGGCCGCGATGGAGACCTGGCTCGACGCGAAGTTGCCTGCCGACTCTGCACCGGATGCGATGATCCTGCGTTACCTGGCGGCGTTCGGTCCGGCAATGCCCGCGGACGCGACCACCTGGTCAGGTTTACGCGGACTGCGTGAGGTGTTCGATCGGCTGCGGCCGAGGCTGCGGACGTACCGTGATGAGCATGGGCGGGAGCTGTTCGACCTGCCCGATGCGCCCCTGTCTGAGCCCGACGTGTCGGCGCCACCCCGGTTCCTGCCCGAATTCGACAACGTGCTGCTGTCGCATGCCGATCGCTCGCGGGTCATCGCTGATGAGTATCGCAAGGCGCTGACCTCGCCAAACGGTGTGCTTCCCGGCACGATCCTGGTGAACGGATTCATGCGTGGGACCTGGACGATCGAGCGGCACAAAGCCTGCGCCACACTGAGCATCAAGCCGTTCGAACGATTGTCCAGAAAGGACACTGCAGCGTTGGAGAGCGCGGGGACCCGGCTGCTGGCCTTCGCCGCTGACGAAGCGGGTACCCGAGAAGTTCGGTTCGTGCAGCCGTGAAGCCGTTTGGCCAGCGGCCCCCGCGCTAGGGCAACCTCTGATCACCGGTGCCCGTGCTTGGCCCTGGTGGGTCGCTCGTAGACTCATCGGGTCAGGGAAATCGGTGTTGGGAGCAGGTGTGTCGCGAGGCGGCCGGGACGAGGACGAGTTCCTCAGCGAGATCTCGCCTGAGCAGATCGTCGCTGGGCCCATGCCCGATCGCCTCGACGACCAAGGCGCGCTCGACCCGGAGTTCGACTCCAGCGAGGCCGCGGAGGACGCCTACGACCGGTACGACTCCGGTGATCGTGACATCGAGCCCGCTGACGTCGCCGACCCCGATGCCGCCGTGGAGTTCGATCCCGTGCTGGAAGCGCAGGCCCTCGGTGAGCTGCAGGGGGTCGAAGCCCGGCTGAACCAACGCTGGGGCGAGAACAAGATCGCGCCGTCCCTCGAACGGATCAGCGCCCTGCTCAACCTCATCGGCGAGCCGCACCAGACCTACCCGGTCCTGCAGGTCTCCGGCACCAACGGCAAGGGGTCGACGGCGCGCATGATCGACGCGTTGTTGACCAGGATGGGCCTGCGGGTCGGCCGCTACACCAGTCCGCATCTGCAGGTGGTGACCGAGCGGATCAGCGTAGACGGCAGTCCGATCCGTCCGTCCAAGTACGTCGAGATCTATCGCGACCTCGAGCCGTTCATCGACATGGTGGACGGTGCCCGGGCAGCCGACGCTCCGGTGATGACCAAGTTCGAGGTGCTCACCGGGATGGCGTTCGCCGCGTTCGCCGACGCCCCGGTCGACGTCGCCGTGCTGGAGGTCGGCATGGGCGGCACCTGGGACGCCACCAATGTCGCCGACGCGCAGGTGGCCGCGATCACCCCGATCGGCCTCGACCACATCGACTATCTCGGACCCGACCTCAGCGCGATCGCGCGCGAGAAGGCCGGGATCATCAAATCGGGCAGCGTGGCGGTCATCGCCGAGCAGGATCCCGACGTGCTGCGGGTGATCCTGGAACGCGCCGTCGAGATGGACGCCACGGTCGCTCGTGCGGGTCAGGAGTTCGGGGTGCTTGAGCGCGAGATCGCTGTCGGCGGGCAGCTGTTGAAGCTACAGGGACTCGGCGGGGTGTACGAGCAGATCTTCCTTCCCCTGCACGGAGAGCACCAGGCAGGTAATGCGGCGCTGGCGCTGGCGACGGTGGAGGCGTTCTTCGGTGCGGGCAAGGACCGGCAGCTCGTCCTCGACGCGGTGCGGGAGGCGTTCGCCGGGGTAATCGCTCCGGCCCGGCTGGAACCCGTGCGAGCCGCGCCGACCGTACTGCTCGACTCGGCGCACAACCCGCACGCCGCACGAGCGCTGGCGTCCACACTGGACAGCGAGTTCGCCTTCCGCCGCCTGGCGGTCGTGCTCGGCGTGCTGGACGACAAGGACGCGCGAGGCATTCTGGAAGCGCTCGAGCCGGTCGTGTCCGATGTGGTGATCACTCGCAACTCCTCGCCCCGCGCCATGGATCCCGAGGTGCTCGCCGAGCTGGCCGTTTTCGTGTTCGGCGAAGACCGTGTGGTGGTGGAACCGCGCCTGGACACCGCGGTGGAGACCGCCGTGGCGCTGGTCGAGCAGAGCGGCGACCCCGAGGAACCCATCTCCGGTGGTGGAGTTCTGATCACCGGCTCGGTGGTGACCGCCGGGGAGGCCAGGGCGTTGTTCGGAAAGGAGCCGGCGTGAGCGAGCAGACGCCGCAGGCGCAGGCTCCCGATCCGCTCAAGTCCTTCCGAGGTGTCGTGGCCGGGACGCTGATCATCGAAGCGATCGTGGTCGCCCTCGCGCTGCCGGTCGTCGCCAAGCTGGGCGGCGGCATCGGTAGCGGTCAGGGCTGGTCGGTGCTGGCCATCGTCGCTGTGCTGATCGTCTGCTGCGGCCTGCTCCGGCGCCCCTGGACCATGCCGGTGGTGTTGGTACTGCAGGTCGTGCTGATCGCCTTCTTTCTGACCCTGCCTGCACTCGGCATCATCGGCGTGATCTTCCTCGGGGTGTGGCTCTACCTGCTTTGGTTGCGCCGCGACGTCGCGCGCCGGTTGGCCGAGGGCAGACTGCCCAGCCAGCAGGAGCAGTAGCCGTCGTGAGTGTTCAGCGCCCTTCCAGCGCCAGAAACACTCACGACGGGTGGTGTTGGCCTGAGCGCGCCAGGCTGCGGGCATGACTGAACCCACCACTCCGAGTCGACGCTCCCTGCTCAAGGCCGGACTACTCGGTGCGGGGGCGCTCGCCGCGGGCGCCTCCCTGAGCGGGTTGCCCGCGTATGCGACCGGTCTCGTGCGCGGCAACCGTCCGATCCTCACGCACGGTGTCGCATCCGGCGACGTCACCGCGAACAGCGCGATCATCTGGACCCTGCGGACCGCCCGGCGCGCATGATCGTCGAGTACGCCCGGGACCTCTCCTTCACCGGCGCCCGCCGGGTCACCGGTCCGCTGCTCACCCCGGATATCGACGGGACGGGCAAGGTCCGGTTGACCGGGCTGGCTCCCGGGCGGCGCGTGCATTACCGGGTTTCCGCCGAAGACCTGGACGGCCGTATGGTCAGCGAGCCGTTGACCGGGCAGCTCCGCGCCGCCCCGGTCGGGCCCGCGGACGTGCGGCTGGTGTGGTCAGGCGACGTGGCAGGCCAGGGCTGGGGCATCAATCCGGACATCGGCGGTATGACCGCGTATGCCGTGATGGCGGCGCGCAGGCCGGATGTTTTCCTGCACAACGGCGACTCCGTGTACGCAGACGGTCCGCTGCGCGAGCAGGTCACGCTGCCCGACGGCCGGGTGTGGCGCAACGTCATTACCGAGGAGAAGTCGAAGGTCGCCGAAACGCTGACCGAATTCCGCGGCCAGTTCGCATACAACCTGCTCGATGACAACGTGCGTGCGTTCCACGCTGCGGTGCCCGCGTATATCCAGTGGGACGACCACGAGGTCGTCAACAACTGGTATCCCGGCGAGATGCTGGATCGCCCCGACTACACCGAGAAGCGAGTGGACGTACTGGCCGCGCGCGTTCCAGGCTTTCCACGAATGGCAGCCGATCGACGTCAAGCAGGCCGTCGACGACGGCCGGGTGTACCGCAGCTCCCGGTACGGCAGGCATGTCGAGATCTTCGTGCTCGACATGCGCAGCTACCGGGACGCCAACACGGCCGATCCCACCCGGCCGGGCTCGATCCTCGGCGAGCGGCAGGCACGCTGGCTGGCGCGCGGATTGAGTAACAGCACGGCCACCTGGAAGATCGTGCAGTCGGACATGCCGATTGGGCTGGTCATACCGGACGGCGAGCACATCGAGGGGGTGGCGAACGGGCTGCCCGGCGTGCCCGGTGGCCGGGATAGCGAGTTGGCCTGGGTGCTGCGCACCATCGCGCGACGCAAGGTAGCCAATGTGGTGTGGCTGACCGCTGATGTGCACCGCACCGCCGCCCACGATTACTCGCCCGATCGCGCGGCCGTAGCGGACTTCGAGCCATTCTGGGAATTCGTCTCCGGCCCGCTCAACGCGGGCGCCTTTCCGGCCAGCGAACTGGACGTTCGGTCCCGAGCTGGTGTTCACCCATCATCCGGACCGGCCGAACACCTCCCCGCTGGATGGTTTCCAGCACTTCGGTGAGATCAACATCGACGGTCCGAGCGGAGGGCTACGGGTTGATCTGCGCGACGGCAGCGGTGCCTCGCTCTGGTCGAAGACCCTGCACCCGCAGCGGTTGTGACGCACGTCGTAAGCTGCGTGCGGCAATCGGAGTTTCGACGAAGGAAGTAGTCATCGTGAGTGAGCGCACGCTCGTCCTGGTCAAGCCTGACGGCGTCAGCAGGGGACTCGTCGGCGAGGTCATCTCGCGTATCGAGCAGAAGGGCCTCCAGCTGGTCGCCCTCGACCTGCGCAACGTCGCGAACGAGGTAGCCGAGGAGCACTACGCCGAGCACAAGGGCAAGCCGTTCCTTCCTGACCTGCTCGAGTTCATCACCTCGGGGCCGGTCATCGCGATCGCCGTCGAGGGTCCGCGCGCGATCGCCGCGTTCCGTCAGCTGGCAGGCGGCACCGACCCGGTGGACAAGGCGACCCCCGGCACCCTGCGCGGGGACTACTGCCTCGAGGTGCAGTACAACCTGGTGCACGGCTCCGACTCCGCTGAGTCCGCCGAGCGCGAGCTCAAGCTCTGGTTCCCCGAACTCTGAAGC
>JBOHER010000168.1:0-7534 GCA_050701115.1 Haloechinothrix sp.
GCCTGCGGCGGCCCGTGATGTCATGCCGCCCCGGGCGACGCGGCTGCCCGCGCCCGCGCACACGCGGCGCAGGCATGCTCGGAGACCAGGTTGCGTTGGACGCGGTGCTCGTTCGGGAGCAGGAACGTCACCAACAGCCGCTCGTCTCCAGCAGCGGGCGGATTGAGAAAGACCGTGTTGACCGTCGCCCACTGTCGTTCGTCGTCCGGCTGCTCCGGGTCGGTGCGGCCCGGGGGCCTCAACCGACGCGTCTGCGGCCACTCGAAGACCCTCGCGTCCTCCTGCCAGAGCTCGCGCGCCCAGGCGCTGCGCTCGCACAGCTTGCTGATCAGGTCGTTCATGTACGGGTCGTCGGGAAAACGCGCGTGGTTCGCGCGAATCAGGCCGATCACCCCTGGGGTGACCTCGTGCCGCCAATCCGGCAGCACATGCCGGGCGTGCGGATCGGTGAACATCCAGGTCGCGATGTTGTTGCCGAATTCGGGGTGCCGGCCGAAGTCAACGAGCCACTCCGCGACGGCCCGGTTGTACGCCGCCACGCCGAACGCCGGGTCGAGCAGGAACGCGGGATCGGGGTACGCCTCTTCGATCATCCGGTTCAGCGCCGGATCATCGGACCACACCCGGTGGCAGTCGGCGGTGACGGGCGGGTGCGCCCCGGTGGCCGCGTACCAGAGGAACTTCCGCTCCGGCGGCGACATGCCAAGCACCGCGGCAACCACTTCCAGCAACTCGGAGCTAGGGTGCGCCAAACGGCCGGCTTCCAGGTCCCTGACCGTGGTCAACGCGTAGCGAGTCAACTCAGCCAGGTCTTCCTGGCTCAGCCCCGCCCGGCGCCGCTGGTCCCGAAGGAACCTCCGCAACAATGCCGCGCGTTCGTCGTGCACATCAGTCATTAATCCCCCCATGATCTGCCAGCCAGCGAACCGCCCACCCCGGCGCGTCCTGACCCAATCGCCGGGCCGGGCTGCCGTACGGGCCCTACTCGTGGCAGCGTCGCTTCGAGGTCCCCAGCCGAAGGGCGCAACTCGCTGTTGAGATCACATCTACTCCGCGCGGCCACCACAGCGCAAGACAAAAACGAGGCTGTGGACAAGCGGTACGCGAGAGCAGAACCCCCTTGCCGTGATCATTTGTGCCTGGTCACAGGCTTATCGAGAACTATAGACCCCTCGCGTTCCATCTACCCGGTGACGACGTCCGCCCGTAGAGCGTCACGACGCACAAGCCTCGCCTTGGCCAAGGCATCGCGTCCGCGGCCATGGTCGGGTGGAGAGCACAGCCGGCCACTCACGGGTGTATTCGAACACTCGTTCGAGAGAAGACGCAGGGTGGGTCGCCTCTATCACTTCCTCACCGGAGCCGCACCGTGCCGGAACCATCCTCAGTCAAGAAGCTCGCCGACGCCTTGGGCGTCATCCACTCGATCTTGCTGGAGTCGGGCATTCCCGTGACCCTGGCGATCCCGCGGGCACGCGCCGGGCTCACACAACCCGAGGCGGCGGCCCGCGAGGGGGTCTCCCGCTCGACCTGGACCCGGGGGTAGCCTCCTGACACGACATCTTGGAACTGCGTGACCAAGACAGCACTTGCGAGGATGTCGAACACATGTTCGAATATGCCCGTGGTTGCCGATCGGGGCGAGCCCATCAACCTCCTATCAGAAATTGGATACGCGTCCGCACAGATGTGGACCTTCGGACCTCTCGGTGCATGGTGGTACCGGACACTGACGGTGGGTTGGCTGCGGGGTGGGCGCTGGTACGTACAGCTGACCGGGCCCGATCGCGAGTGTCGGGCGTACCCGAGCCGGGTGATTGCGGAGCGGATTGCTCGGCAGGTGATGGCAGCCACTCACCCTCCATCTGAGCTGACCTGGGCGGCTGACACCAAGTGGGTTCTTCGGCAGCCACCGCGGTGACGCGCCCACCAGATCCCCCGGTTGATCGGGATCAGGTATGCAGCATTGTGAAGATCTCGACGGTACCGCTGAGGACCATGAGGGCCAGACCGGCCGCCGCGATGGGAGCAAGTCGTGAGCCGACACCGGGTCGTCGGCAGAGGAACCAAGCCGTCGTCATGAGAGCAGTGCCTGTTGAGCCGGTTGCCGCTATCAAGTGCCCGTCGTGCGGTTGCACCAGCCAAGTGAGCGCAGCCAAGACCATGAACGCGAGGTACGTCGCAACGCTGACCAGGAGGTATCGACGCGCGTCTCGGTCTGTCGCTAACGACCCTCCACCGATGGGCTCCCCTCGTCCTCATCAAGTTCTGCACCCACTCATGTTGGCACAAATGCGCGCTGACGACCGGCGTCGCTGCGTTTGAAGGGTGCGGTTGATGAGAGGGGAAACGCCTGCCGACATACGCGCTACCCCGCATCTCCCAGGGCGACTGGCTGGCCGGTTAGCCGACTGCGTTCCGCTGCGAACGCCATCAGGTGGCTGTCCAGTGACTCGCGCGGTCCGGATCTCGCCAAGCTCGCGTCGCCGTGCCCCACGGCATCAACGAAGGCGTGCATCAGGCCAAAGTCGCCCCCGCCATGACCCTGGTGAACGTCGAGTTCGGTGTCCCAGGTCTTCGTCTGTCCCGTGACGAAGTCGGTGATGGTGATGCGTTGCCCGTCACCGTCGAGGAACCCGCGAGTGCCCATGATCTGTGTACGCCGCCCAGCGAACGGCGTGAAGGCGCTCATGGTGAGCGTCGCGGTGATCCCGCCGTCGAACCCGATGGTCACGACGTAGTGGTCGGCAACGTCGTTGTCGCTGGCGTACACACATCTGCCGTACGGTCCGGTGCGCAACGCCTCAAGGACGCCCTTCTCCGTCATGTCGTTGGTGATGATCGACAGCGGCCACCGCTCCCGCCACGCCCTCACCAGGGCCTGCCGTACACCACTCTGCTGGACGCCACTCACCTCGTAGGGGCGATCAAGACCTCCGGTCTCCCGATCTACCGCTGGGAAATGGGCAGACCTCGTACGCCTGTGGGCCCATATTCGCGCAGACCCCACCGAGCTGACCAACGCCCAGCCACCATCGTTCCCACGGTGGCGGTCATCCGAGAACAACAAATGTGGTTGTTCTCAGTTAGCGCTTAAGTGAGAAACAGCGGTGCCCAGCCGCCACCGGTCGGCGCGCGTCCCACGCCCAGAGCCACAACTCAGCCCGACCTGCGCCCCGTCCCCCGCGCCGCAAAGGCATCGAGGGCGGCGAGCACTTCGATCGACCGCCAGGCCCGCCCCCGCTGCTTGTCTGTGAACTCGGTCAGCACCTCTGCCTCTTGCAACGGCTCAATATGGCGATACACGTTGCGCGCCGCGACACCGAGTTGATTGGCCAGGAAAGCCGCGTTGACGACCGGGTGGCGAAGCACCAGGTCAGCCACCCGCCAGGCAGTCGAGTCACGGCGGGCCCGGATCCGCTCGTCCCATCCGCTGCGAATCGCACGCAGTTCACCCACCAACTGGCGCCCGTTGGCGATCGCCGAGAATGAGGCGTCCGACAGTTGCGCGACTATCACCGAGGGATCGCCCGCACGGTAGGCGTCGAGTGCGTCGAAGTACGCCTGGGTGTCGGTGAGCAGGCCGGCGGAGACCGGCACGGTCACGTTGCGGGTCAACGCCTTGTGGCGCAGCATCGCGTGCAGCAGGGCGCGCCCTGTGCGGCCGTTGCCGTCAGGGAACGGATGGATGGTCTCGAACTGGGCGTGAGCCACCGCGGCGTGCGGCAGGACGGGCACATCATCGCGCCTCACAAATGCCACGAGATCCTCGATGGCCGGCGCCACCCGGGAATGGTGCGGCGGCACGAACATCGCGTGATGCGACCCGATGCTGCCGCCCCCGATCCACACCTGTTCCTGCCGCCACCGACCCGCGATGTCAGGCTCCGTGGCCTCCATCAGAGCGCGATGCACCGCCAGAACGGACTCCGCGTCGAGCCGGTCAGCCATCGCGATGGCCGCGTCCAGGGCGCGAGTGTTCGCCACGATCTGAAAGGCATCCCGCCGACCGGCGACGCCGATCTCGGCCTCGGCGATCGCCCGTGCGGAGGCGGTGAGGTTTTCGATCCGGGAACTCGCTGCCGACTCCGACCGCATGAGCACCGCGCCGAACAGCGCGATCTCGCCGCCCAACTCCGCGTCAAAACGCGCGACCTCGTTCGCGGCGTCCGCCGCCGCGGCCTGAACCTCACCAGGAAGCGAAACCTCCAGCTCCGCGATCGCCGCCGGGATGGCGGCCCGGTACGGACCCTGGTGCTGCCTGATCTGACCACGAGAAGCCACACCGGGCGGGTAGCTGCTGTTCCATGGCAGAGTCTCGTACTCAAGCGCCGGCCATCGCGCGGCAGGTGTGGCGCGACCGGCGGGCACGGCCGGCTCGGCGGTGCCCGCCGATCTCCTCACCGCCAGGCGGCGAGCCCGGATGCCCGTGCCGATCTGATGCCACACGCCAAGCATACTCTCACTTAAGGCAATAAGCGAGAATAACGGGCGGAGCCTGATCGCGATGACCTTCTACGAATGGCTTGTCGCCGCGGCCGACGCGGTCTCTCCTCGCCGCGTCGTGCTGCTCGTGGTCGCCGCCGTGGACGTGATCGGCGAGCAGCACCGAGGTGACAGCGCCCAGGGTCGCCCAGTCAACGATGCCGCCGCCTACGAGCTCGGTGTAGCGGCGGATCTCGACGTAGGTGCGTTGGGATTCCTCGGCAACTCCATGGACTGCGCGGTCCGCGCGTGCCTGCCGCATCTCTGGCCGGGAGATGACCACCTCGTTGTCCTCGACGCGGTCTTCAGCGCGGCCCAGACGGCGCACGGAACGCCCAGAACAGCACGAATTCAGCTTCGGGTCCGACGTCATCGGCGCGGCCCGCGCGCGGAGCGCGCCAGGAGACCGCCGCGATGATCCGGAGAAGTACCCTCGGGGGCGGGGCAGTGTCAGACGGTGCCGGACGCACCGTTCTGCGCGACACAGATAGGGGCGAGGGTGAACGACGACGAGGCCCCTGGGCTGGGCTCTCTGGAACAGATCTCGCACTTGATGCGCGCGTGGTCGTTGCGGATGGTGTTGGCGATCCGAGACGACCATCCTGGTGTGGCGCGCATCTACGCTGACCAGATTCAACGCCACAGCCATAACCCGAACATGCCCCGTCTGCCCCTCGGGCTTGGCATCTCCGACCTCGACGCGTTCATCAGGTTCGTGCTGGACGCGGCCAGCGTGCGGGGCTCTGTCGCTGAGCATGTCAACCACGACCAGATGATCTCGCAGGTGTGCGCGGAGATTCCGCGGTTCGCTCCCGCCGAGGTGGTCGACGAGGCGATCGCGGTGGCGCGCCGGGTCAAGACCACGGGCCGTGATGCGCCCTCGGTCGGGAACCTTTACGCCACTGCGGTCATCGCGGCGTGGCTGATCCAGCACCCATGGATAGCCCCGAACCCGGAGGGCGCACGGCGGATCCTCCTTCAGATGATCCTGGAGGCCGAAGCGGCGGCAGGTGGGGTTCCCGCAGCTGAGGCGGTGGTGGAGATCAGCGACGCCGAGGCGATCGACCGGCTCACCGCGGTGCTGGTGCCCAGTGAAGAGGTGCTCAGCGAGGCCGGCCACCCGGAACTGCTGCGTCAGGTCCCCATCAATCCCGACCCGAGCAAACGGACCTTGCTCGAACTCGATCTCCTCGAGTCGACGAAGGCCCTGATGATGGAGTACCCGCAACGCGACAGCATCTCCGACAAGATGTTCCTTGACCTCGTCGGCCGGTGCCTGTCGGACGGGCGCAGCCGCGAGGCACGCACCGCGGCCCATGCCCCGAAACCCAAGGACCCCAAGTAGGTCACGAAGCGCAAGAGGCAAATGCAGAAGAGGTCACGCCGGCGCTGAAGACCCCCTGAAGGCACACCCGGCGGTCGTCGGCGTCCGTCCCGAACCCTGATCTCGGATGGCCGTTAAGGCGGGTCTCAACTCCACAACTGGGTTCCAGCCGCTACGACGTGCTGCCGCCAGTGTGTCGGGTATCGTCCACGCGCGTGCGTGACTTCTTCAACTCCAACCGCGAAGCCCGCGCCGGCGAGCCCCGGTTGCATCTGCACGCGATGCCGCCGGTGGAGGTAGCGCGGTTGGCTGCCGCGTACCACCCGGTGCTGAGCGGATGGCCGGTGACGATCGTGCCGGATGACGCCCTGCACCTCACGCTGGTTGACATCGAGCACGACGGCGTTGGTCGTTTGACCGACGAGCAGTATGTGCGGCTGCGGGAGGCTCTCGCCGAGGCCCTGGCAGATATGCCGGCGCCGGTGATGCAGGTCGGGCCAGCGTTGCCCGGCGATGTCGGCGTGACCCTCGACCTGGTGCCCGACGAACAGATCGAACCGGTTACCGACGCCGCGGCCACGGCGATCCGTGCCGTCCTCGGACCGGACTCCTACCGGCCCGCCCGCAGCCGCAGACCACACATCGGCATCGCATACGGCGTCGCCGACACGCCCCTGCAAGGGCTGTCGGCCCTCGCACGGGTGCGGTCCGGCCGCGTCACGTGGCGCATCGAACACGTCGCACTGGTCGACCAGGTCCAGGACGTCCCCGGTCGCCGATACCGGGTGGCGGTGCGCGACACGCTTGCCTGTCGGCCCACAGGAGAGTCGCCGGCGGTGAACACGGCCCGACATGGAGCGGGAACGGCAGGCGGCGTGGTCGCTGCAACTGGGTGTGCACGGGTGCTGTCGGGACTGTTCACACACGCTGTCGACACCTCCATCGAGCCAGACGCTGGTCGCCACCCGCGAGGTCTCCGTGGAACCCATGAACGGCCGGGCTTCCCACGGCGCCACCCGGTCCCAGCCGTAGCCCTCAGCGAGGTCAGCGACTTGGTCGCGGGTGACCTGGTCCACGGGGAGTCCCAGAACCGCTGGAGGCACGCTCACCGGGTCGCGCCAATACCACTCGCCGCCCGCACCTGATCGAGCTGCGGACACCGGGTTGCCCGGAATTCTGGTCGGGTGTGTGGCGTCCGCGCGGCTTCGAGGAGGCCACGTTCGATTGACCTGCGATCGGCTGGGCTGGTTCAGGTGTCGAGGGTCCGAACGATTTCCCGGGCGAGGTCGGTGCTGCGGGCGGCAACGAATCGTTGGCGGATGTCCATGGCCCGCGCGATGTCGTCCAGGGAGTCGAGCCCGTAGTCGAGGGAGATCGGGTCGCCCTGCAGGTCGACGACGGCGCCGCCGGCGGCGTGGAGGAAGTAGTGGCCGGGTGAGAGATCCCAGATGGCGAAGCCTTTGGCGAATTCGACGACGGCGTCGGTGAATCCGGCAGCGACGTGGCAGAGGCTCACGGATCCGAAGTCGACACCGATGCGGCCGCGGCTCTTGCCGTCCGGGGCGGTCTGGCTGAGTGCTGCGATGAGGCGTTGCTGGCGAGCGAGTGCCGCGAATCGCTCGGTTGGTCGCATCAGGTAGTTGGTGATGAGGGACTCGGCCAGCGGTTTCGGGTTGCGATGGGTCAGGGGATGGACGGTGGAGTCGGCGGTGATGATGTGGGCCC
>JBOHER010000169.1:0-1749 GCA_050701115.1 Haloechinothrix sp.
GCACTCGGCAGGCTTCTCCCGAGGTGAATCCCTGCGCCGGGATACCGAGGGCGCTGTTGGTGCGGGCGCGCATGTTCTCCAGCGCGATCTGGTAGGTAAGCTCGACGACGCCCTTGCGGCCGAACGCCTCCTCCAGCTCGGCGACCTGTTCGTCGGTCACAGCCATCGGCGTTTCGGTCATCGCGTCGGCGTACGCGATCGCCAGCCGCTCGGCGTGGCTGTAACGCGGCGAAGTCCGGTAGTCGTCGATCTCTCTGAGCCGGTCGATGTCCAAGCCATCCATCCGCTGCAGCATGGTGCCGAAGTCGATGCACCACGAGCAGCCGAGGCGGACCGCCGCGCGGTAGACCGCAAGCTCGCGCACGCTGGACGGCAGCTCGCGGCTGGCCTTCTCGACGAGCAACTCGTGCAGGCCACCGGCGCAGACCAGCGTGCGGTGGTGCGCCAGGACCGCAATCGGATCGGGTACCGCGCCGTAGCGCTTGCGGGCGAACGTGTAGCCCAGCCTGAGGAGAAAACCTGCGTCCTCGTCGGCCACCAGTGGGATGCGCGACATGGCGCACTCCTTTCCGTCGAATCGATGCTCTCACCGCTTCGACGAGGCGGCCTGGGCCGATGTGACAGCTAGTTCCCAGCTGCCGGGTCGGTCACTCGTGCCAGGAAGTAGACGGCGCCGGTGGCGGCGTGCCGGATCAGCAGCAGGAACGGCCGGTCCGCCCGCACCTCGACCGGCTGCTCAACGACCATCGAGGTCAACCGCATCATCACCGCGGTGGCCGCCGCGCCCTCCAGCCCCTGCTCGTCGATCTTGAGCACCGACTCGTGCAGGACGCGGTCGACATAGAGGCGTTCGTCATCGGTCACCTCCGCCAGACCCCCGAGATCGGCTGCCGTGGTGAACAGCTGATGGACGCCTAGCTTGCGCAGCGAGTCGACCAGCTCGGCGTTCATGGCCAGGTCCAGTTTCGGCAGGTGGAGCTCGACCTGCCGCTTCGTAGGCGCAGCCAGCACATCGGCCAGCACGTCGGCATCCAGCGCGGCCTCCGCCTCCGGGAGGTCGGTATCCGGCAGGAGCACGATTGCCTCCACCCCGCCCGCGGCGGGAAGAACCACAGCTTGCCACCCACCGCGCGCCGCGTAGCCGAGCCGCTCGACCTGACGCATCGTGGCCACCGGGCGAGACCCGGTCGGCGTGTGGAACTGCTCCTCGGAGGTGTCGTGGTCGGCGAACCTGTTGCGCCAGGCAGCCTTGAGGTATAGGGCATTGACCAGGCTGGCCACCGTGTCGACGTGTACCGCGCCGGGCGGCACCAGCTCCTTGATCAGGTCGTGGGTCGTTTCGGCCACATCGGTGTTGATCGCATGGCGCGCGGCTTCTGGGTCCGCTCGAAACGGCGCGGTCTGCACTCTCGCGCCCGGCCACCCTGCGAGGTCGGTGAGGTACCCCTCCTTGAGGCGCAAACCTTCCCAGGCCCACAACGTGTTGGACACCGCGAACACCGGATCTTCGCCGTTGCCGCCGCCCGCCAGGGTGGACGCGTCGCGGAGCAGGTCGACCTGCTTGGCGATATCCGCGTCGCCGCCGGCCAGCAACACCCGGATCTCGTCGGCGGTGTCTCCCCGCGCTGCCTGGCACACCATGCCCAGCGCGCTCGCCACGGAGTAGGGAGAGAAGCACGAGTTGACGTTGCCCGGCGCGAGCACCTCCTGCAACGCCAGGGAGAGCCTCAGGTGCTGCCACTGCGCGGA
>JBOHER010000170.1:0-6643 GCA_050701115.1 Haloechinothrix sp.
TCGTCGGCGCCGGACCGACCGGGCTGTTCGCCGCCTATTACGCCGGATTTCGCGGTCTGAGGGTCGCGGTGGTCGACTCGCTGCCGGAACCGGGCGGGCAGATCAACGCGATGTACCCGGAGAAGCAGATCTTCGATATCGCCGGTTTTCCGGCGGTGCGGGGCCGGGAACTGGTCGACCGCCTGCTCGACCAGGCCGCCCCGTTCGATCCGGTGTACCTGCTTGGCCACCGCGCCGAGGTGCTGGAACGCCATCCGTCGGCCGATGGTGGACCGGAGACCTTCGCGGTCAGCACGCATCGCGGCACCCGGATCGAGGCGAAGTCGGTGATCATCACCGGTGGGATCGGCAACTTCACGCCTCGGCCGCTGCCCGCCGCGGCGGAGTTCGAGGGCAACGGATTGGCGTACTTCGTGCGCAAACTGGACGACTACGCCGGTTCCGATGTGGTGATCGTGGGTGGCGGTGACTCCGCGTTCGACTGGGCGCACGCGTTGCACCCGCTGGCGAAGTCGGTCACCCTGGTGCACCGCCGTGACTCCTTCCGTGCTCACCCGACCATGGTGTCCGCAGTGGCCGACTCCGGTGTCGAGGTCGTCACCAACGCACAGGTCTCCAAGGTGTCCGGCAACGGGGTCATCCAATCCGTCGAGGTGACCGGTGCCGACAAGCAGGTACGTACGGTGCCCTGCCAGCGGATCATCGCCGCGCTCGGGTTCACCGCCAACCTCGGCCCGCTGCTGCAGTGGGGCGTCGAGGTCGCCAACCGGCGCCACATCCCGGTCGACTCGTCGATGCGGACCAACATTCCCGGTGTGTTCTCCGCCGGTGACATCAACGACTATCCGGGCAAGGTGCGGCTGATCGCGGTGGGCTTCGGCGAGGCGGCGACGGCGGTCAACAACGCCGCGCACTATCTCGACCCCGAGCAGCCGGTGTTCCCGGGCCACTCCACCGATGCGCCCGCGGCGGCCTGATCCACCACAGGAGGATTCGCCATGCCTTACGTCATCGCCGAACCGTGCATCGATGTGATGGACCGCTCCTGTATGGAGGAATGCCCGGTCGACTGCATCTACGAGGGTGAGCGCAAGCTCTACATCAACCCCATGGAGTGCATCGACTGCGGAGCCTGTGAACCCGTGTGCCCGGTGGAAGCGATCTCGCAGGACCGCAAGGTTGACGACGAGCACAAGGCGTTCATCGACGACAACCAGCGTTTCTTCACCGAGCCCCTACCGGGACGCGACGAGCCGATCGGGCAGCCGGGCGGGGCCATGGGCCTCGGCCCGGTGGGCGCCGACACCGAGTTGGTGTCCGGCTACGAACCGCGCGGCTGAGCGGAGCGGAGACAATGTCGATGCTCGACCCTGCGAGCAGGTCTTCGATGTCACCAGACGGCGAGACGGTAGTCGACGCCCACGTACACGTCCCCCGGCTCGCCACGCTCAAACCGGCCTGGCTGGAATGGGCGGAGCAGTTCTCCGGTCCGCACCCGTGGCGCTCGGCCTACGACGACGCCGGAAACCCGGTGCCGGAGTTACTGGACGCGCTGCTCGAGGCCGAGGGAGTCGACCGTGCGTTGCTGTTCTGCGAATACAGCCCCAGGGCCACCGGAATTCAGCCGATCGAGGACCTGCTGCCGATCGTCGAATACAACCCGACCCGGTTTCGCTTGGTGGCCAACGTCAATCCGCACCTGCATCACCCGCTGGCCGCCGAAGTGGAGCGTCAACTCGACCTCGGCGCGGTGGCGTTGAAGCTGCATCCGGTACACGGTGTCTTTTCCCCGCGGGACCGGGAGCTCTATCCGGCGATCGCGGTGTGTGCCGAGCGCGGGGTGCCGGTGATCACGCACTCCGGCACCTCCAGTTTTCCCGGTTCCCGCGCGAGTTTCGGCGACCCCGCACTGTTCCTCGACGTGATCGAGGACTTCCCCGAACTGCATTTTGTGTTCGCCCACGGCGGTCGCGGCTGGTGGTATGACACCGCCGCATTCCTGGCGCTGGCCAAGCCGAACGTGTGGCTGGACCTGGCGGGCCTGCCGCCGAGGAAGCTGCCGGACTACTACGCCCGCTTCGACTTCACCAAGCTGGCCACCAAGTTCATCTTCGGCACCGACTGGCCGGGCGTTCCCGCCGCGTCCCGCAACATCGCAGCGCTGCGGGAGCTCGGCCTGCCCGCCGCCGTGCTGCGCGATGTGCTCTCCGGCAACGCCGCCAAGATCTTCCCCGGCCTCGGGGTGTGAGGAATTTCGTGCACGAACCGCGGACACGCGTACACCGAGCGGACACGAGGGTTGTTACGCGGCCTGCTCCGAGCTGCTGAACTGGTCCCAGTGTTGCTGGGCGGCCTCGCGCCACTCGACGTGCTTGCGGTGGAAGAGTTCGGCGGCCTGCGCGCCGCTCCAGTTGGGCGGCAGCAACCGGGTCGGTAGCCGCGGGTCGAGGAAGGGGAACCGGCGCCACTCGTGCACCAGCCGGGTCTGCGCCTCCAGCACAGCTTCGCCGGTGGCCGGAATGAGGCCGGTGAACTCGTCGATGAAGTCCTCGTAGCGGTCCTCCACCTCGGTGAGGTCCCAGGACCGGGCGACCATGGACTCCTCGTCGCCGATCTGGCCGTAGGAGGCGATGAACGACATCGGGGTCCCGACATCGAGCTTCCCGACGATCTTGTGGGCCTCAGCTTGGCGAGCGGTGTCCGGGCTGACCCACACGCCTGGTGCGGGAGAGCCGAACCCCGCCCAGGTCAGCTGGGTGCGCAGCCGGTGCCGCAGATCGCGCTTGGATTCTGGCACCGAGACCAGCAGCATCAACCACCGGCCGTCCCACTCGTGCTCATCGCTGCCGAAATCGTAGATCCGCTGGGCGCCTTCGGTGAGCAGCCTGCGCCCCGGCGGGGTCAGCAACCAGCGCACCCGCCGCCCGACCCGTTCGGAGACCAGCCAACCCTCGGCGGCGCAGCGCGCCAGTGCTTGTCGCGCCGATTTCTCCTCGATGTCGAACAGCGCCAGGACGTCGACCAGCGTCGACGTCCAGACCGGCTGGTTGCGCGGCAGCACATACTCACCGAGCACGGTCATCAGCAGCGATCGTGCGCTGGCATGGCTGACTTCCCGCCGCCTGCTTAATGTGGGCCGAGAGCTGTTAGCCGCCAACGTGCTTCACCGCCATCAGTGGATACCGAACAGTTGTCTCCAGGAGCACTCGCGCAGGCTACCCTGGTCGATCGCAGCCTGAGGCAAGAGATCATCTGCATCATTCTACATATACTTGACGGTACGTGCCAGCAATGTAGATACACCGGTTCTGTCCATCGTAGGCTCAGCCGGAGTAGCGTTCAGCGGTCCCAGAGCGCACTCAGCGGGATGGCGGCGACCTGGCGTGTCCGAGAACCGGCACACTCGACGACGTGGATCGACAACTCGACGGCGTGAGGAGACCAGATGGGCGCGTACGAAGAGGCCTACCGGCGCAGCCTTGAGGATCCCGACGGGTTCTGGCTCGATGCGGCGGAGGCGATCGACTGGACCAGGGCACCGACCCGGGCGCTCGACGCCTCGGGTGCCCCGCTGTTCAGGTGGTTTCCGGACGGCGAGCTCAACACCTCGTACAACGCGCTGGACCGGCACGTCGACAACGGCCGCGGCGACCAGGCCGCGCTTATCTATGACTCGCCGGTGACCGGTACCGTCCGGCGCCTGCGCTACCGCGAGCTCCGGGACGACGTCGCGCGGTTCGCGGGTGGGTTGCGCTCACTGGGCGTCGGCAAGGGCGACCGGGTCATCGTGTACATGCCGATGGTGCCCGAGGCGGTGGTCGCGATGCTGGCCTGCGCCCGGATCGGCGCGGTGCACTCGGTGGTGTTCGGCGGATTCGCGCCCAAGGAGTTGGCCGCCCGCATTGACGATGCCAAACCGGCGGTGATCGTCGCGGCGTCCTGCGGGATCGAGCCCGCGCGAATCGTTGAGTACAAGCCGATCATCGGGGCCGCGCTGGACCTGACGGCTCACCAGCCGGACAAGGTCGTCGTGCTGCAGCGGGACGCGGCTCGGGCCGAGCTCGGTGAGCGTGACCTGGACTGGGCCGAACTCGTCGCCGACGCCGAGCCGGTCGACCCGGTGCCGGTGGCGGCGACCGATCCGCTCTACGTGCTCTACACCTCCGGAACCACCGGCAAGCCGAAGGGCGTCGTCCGGGACACCGGCGGCCACGCGGTCGCCTTGGCCTGGTCGATGGCCGCGATCTACGACATCGGGCCGGGCGACGTGTGGTGGACGGCGTCCGACGTCGGCTGGGTGGTCGGCCACTCCTACATCGTCTACGCGCCGCTGCTGATCGGCGCGACTACCGTGCTGTACGAGGGGAAGCCGGTCGGTACACCGGACGCCGGTGCGTTCTGGCGGGTGATCGCGGACCACGGTGTGCACGCGTTGTTCACCGCACCCACCGCGTTGCGGGCGATCAAGAAGGTCGACCCGGAAGCCGTTGAGCTGAGGGGGTATGACCTCTCGTCGTTCCGGACGCTGTTCATGGCCGGGGAGCGGCTCGATCCCGAGACGTACCATTGGGCGCACGAGAAGCTCGGAACGCCGGTGGTGGACCACTGGTGGCAGACCGAGACCGGCTGGCCGATCGCGGCCAACCTGCGCGGGCTGGAACCGATGCCGGTCAAGCCCGGATCGGCGACGATGCCGGTGCCGGGCTGGGACGTGCGCATCCTCGATCAGGGCGGCGCCGAGCTGCCCGCCGGTCAAGAGGGCGCGATCGCGATCCGGCTGCCGCTGCCGCCTGGCGCGCTGCCCACCCTGTGGGGCGACGACCAGCGCTACATCGACGCTTACCTGTCCCGCTACGACGGCTACTACCTCACCGGCGACTCCGGTTACCGGGACTCCGACGGCTACCTGTTCGTGATGGGCCGCACAGACGACGTGATCAACGTTGCCGGGCACCGGTTGTCCACCGGGTCGATGGAGGCGGTGCTCGCGGCGCACCCGGCCGTCGCCGAATGCGCGGTGATCGGGGTACACGACAAGCTGAAGGGCCAACTGCCGCGCGGTTTCGTGGTGCTTAAAGCAGGCGTCGAGATCAGCGAGGACGATCTTCGCGAGGAGCTGGTCGCGGCGGTCCGGCGGGAGATCGGTCCGGTCGCCGCGTTCCGGGACGTCTCGGTGGTGGACGCGCTGCCCAAGACCCGGTCGGGAAAGATCCTGCGCAAGACGATGCGCGGAATCGCCGACGGGCGCGATGAGCCGGTGCCCTCGACCATCGAGGACCCCGCGGTGCTGGACGTGCTGCGGGTGGTGTTGCGGTCGGAGTGAGCGTGGGCGGCATGCGGTCGGCAGCGGGTTCGCTCAGAGCGCAGAGTTAAGCTCACGGCATGATCACCGCGGGTGGCGAGCCGACCGAGGTGGGCTTTGGCTGGCTGGCCACGGCGGGGCCGATCATGCTCTGGCTGATCGTGCTGACCTTCATCTTCGTGCAATGCGCACTGATCATCGGGCTGTTCCTGCCCGGCGGAACGCTGCTGTTCGCCGCCGGTGTCGTACTGGCCGAACAGGATGCCGAGGTGCAGGCGTGGTCGCTGTCGGGGGCGACGCTGATCGCCGCCGTCAGCGGAAACCTCACCGGGTACCTGATCGGCGCCAAGACCGGAACCGTGCTGAGCGCCAGGCGTGCAGGCAGGGTACTGAACGCGGACAACGTGAACCGGGTCCGGCGCTGGCTCGATCGCAGGGGATTCATCGCGGTCGTCGCAGCCCGGTGGGTGCCGTGGATGGGCACTCTCGCCCCTCTGGTCGCGGGTGCCGCGGGCATGGGTCGCCGTCGCTTCCTGGCCGCCAGCATCGTCGGCGCGCTGCTGTGGGTGCCGACGGTGGTGCTCTCCGGCTACTACGCGGCCGGGCTGCTCACGTTCCTGCCCGGCTGGCTGCACACCACCGTGGTCTGGCTGGTGGTGGGGATGCTCGTCATCGGAACGGGCTACGGCCTCCTGCGCTATCGCCATGAGATGCGCACCCCGATCGTGGAGTCCCCGAAGACATGGGGGTCGTAGCCGGCACGGCCCTCATCGCCGATACGGGTTCGGCCCCGATGGCGGAGGGGCGAACCGTGACCTCGGGCGACCGGGGACCGGGGGCGGCTGACTGAGCGTGGCGTACAGCCGCGCTATCGAGGCGAGCCCCTCGTCGTGCAGTCGGGCGATCACATCGTGGGCCTCTCGCGCGGCCGCATCGAGCCGGGCACGAATGTCGGCATCAGGCAAGCTTCTCACCCCCTGCGAACGTCGATCCAAAGCTAGGCCATCAGGCATCCGGCGGCAATGAGTTCTCTGACGGGCAGCGCAATTGTCGTGTCAGCCGATGGATTCCTGACGCAAGTTGTTGATGTGATCCTTGACGCCGCGGCTCCGGTCCGTACCGGAAGCTGTTCAAGCATGCGGTGTACGAAGCGGCCGACTTCGCTAAACTCGGGACCAAATACACCGGCTTGGACTATGTCTGCGATCTGGCTGACATCCCGGTCCGCTCACACCGGACTCGTCGATGGGTAACACCGGCTTCCGCTGTGCACTCGACGCGTAGCTTACTTACGGATGGTCCGATGGCCCCTGCCCGGTGGGCAGGGGCGAGTGGCGCCGT
>JBOHER010000171.1:0-5747 GCA_050701115.1 Haloechinothrix sp.
GGTTGGGTGGTCATCGGGTCGGGCTCCTGACTGTCGGGCTGGCGGTGGTGGTCGTGCGCGGGCGTGGTCATCAGGCGGCCTCCTGCTCGACCTCGGCGGCGGAAACGGGCGTGGGGCGGGTGGTGTGTTCGTCGCGCAGCTGGCGGGCGCGGGCCGGGGAGCACCGCAGCGTGGTGCGGATCGACTCCGCGCTGCCCGGGTCGACCTCGATCGAGTCGGAGGCGATCGCCTCGGCAAGTTCGGTCCGTAGCTGCCCGATCGATCGACGCGCGGCGGGCGAGGATCGAACCGGACCGCGCTTGCGTGCCGCGCTTCGATCGGCGGCCCGATCGATCGAGGGTGTCGACACCGTGGGAGTCGATTCGATCGACGGCGCAGGATCGACCGATTCGGGGTCGATCCGTTTGGCCTCGATCGTGGCGGCTGCCTCGAGCCGGTCGGGAACTGCCAGCAGCGCTGCCAGGTGCACGGTGGCGGCCAGCGCGGCCGGGGGCACGGCGGAGACCAGCACCACCACCCACCACGGCGTGGCCAGGGTGTAGGCGGCCATGGCGTGTTCCCCGGCGTTGCCCAGCACGCTCAGCCCGACCGACGCCAGCGCCAGACCCCGGGCGTAGCGGCGGGCGCGCTCGCTGCTGTGCTGGGCCAACCACGCGCGGGTGGCCACCACGGCCTGCGCGTCGATGGCCAGCGGCAGCAGCGCGGCCAGGGACGGGGTGAACCCGGCTCGCTGCGCGAGCTGCTGCAGCGAGGCGAACGACAGCACCGCAGCCGCCAGCGCCACCACGCCGATCCCGGCCAGGGTCGGCCAATCCTGGGTGCGGGTAGTGGGGCTACTCATCGGCTCGTCTGCCAGCTCGGGATACCGGCCGCCCCAATCGCGGGCGCTCATCCGAACGACCCCGAGACACCGGCGATCACGGCGTTGAGCGCGTCGTTTCCGGCGGCGGCGAAAATCTGCACGGTGTCGACGATCATCGGCCCGGCCACGGTGGGCAGCAGCAGCAGGCCGAGCGCGATCCCCCCGGCGAGCTGGGTGAAGTCCATCTTGCGGCGGAAGATGACGATCAGGGCGATGATGGCCAGGACCATCATGTTGTAGGTGACCATTGAAGGGTCCTCCAGGGTTAGGCCGCGCCAGCGGCCGCAGTAGGTATGTCGGTGGTCGGGTCGGTGACGCTCATCGCCCAGCCCCGGCCAGGCCGGGCCAGGTGGTGTCGAAGGTGACTCGCTCCGGTTCGGTGGCCTGCCCGGCCTCCTGCAGCACCCGGCCACCGACGGTGACGACCCGCACCCCGGGCGGGAACTCGCGCGGCCGGTCGTAGCTGACCGCGCCCTCATCCATCCCGGAGGCCCGCAGCACGGCCATCGCCACGGCCGCCGCGTGCGCGCCACCCAGCCCGACCACGGCGGTGCGTAGGTCGAGGTCGTAGCCGCCCGCCAGCGCCAGGGCGATGGACAGGATCGCGGCCTCGCTGCTGGAGGCCGCGACACCGTGGGCGACCTCGTGGGCCACGGCGTCCCAGTCGATGGCGGCCAGTACCGGGTGCGGCCCCGACCGGGCGGTGTCGACGGTCAGGTGCCGGGTGACCTCCGGGCGCAGCAGCCACGTGCCGTGCCACGCCAGCAGGTCGATCGCGGCGCGCTCGGCGGGATACCGGGTGGCGGCGTGCAGCGCGGCGGCCAGATCCGGGATGGAGAGTCGTCGGCTCATCGCTGCCCCCAAGTGAACAGCACCAGCAGCGCGGCAAACACCAGCCACTGCCAGCGCTCCACAGCGGTGGCGATGGTCCACAGCGCGGCGTCGTGCCGGTCCAGCCAGCACCGGGCCGCCGACGCGGCCCCCGACGCGGCGCGGGGCTGGGGATCGGCGGGAGTGACTACCATGGGGTTCCTCCTTGAGTCCTCAGGTGATGGGCGGGGAGACTCGACCCGGCGGGTACGTGCTTGGCGGTGCGGGCCGCCGGGTCGGGGCGCGCGGGCCTCACGCTGGCCTGCGCTGGGTGACGGTTTCGGTCCAGCGGTGGCGGCAGTCGGCGCACCGCTTGTGGATGCGGCGGCCCTTGAGCCGCGCGGTGAACGCCCAATGCCTGCACGTGGTCTGGGTTCTCATTCCGGTGTCCTCTCGGCCGATCGCTGCTCTGACGGGGCGGCGCTACCACTCGCGGGCGACTCGCCGCGAGCAGCGCGGCGAACAAACGTTGGAGCGCTTGTTGACGCGCTTTCCGCAGCCCAGGCAGCGGCCCGGGCCGCCGAACATGCCGTGATGCCGTACGCGCCGGTTCTTGTTGCCAAACACGGGGTTCACCTCCCCTCAGAGCCGGAGCCGTAGTTGCGCACCACACGGGTGCGTTTGGTTGCCGGGTCGTCGACCGGGTGCGGGTAGCGGAAGGCCACCCGCCAATCCCTGCTCTGCCTGCGCTTGGTCATCACGCGGCCTCGCGCTCGGCGAGGAAGGCCAGGGCGCGCCCGTGGGCCGCAGCGGCGAGCCGACGCTCCGACTCGGCCTCCGCGCCGTGCGACTCGGCGGCCAGGTGTTCATGCACCACCGCCAGCCGGTCAAACCACGCGGCCAGCTCACACCGGTCGGCCCCACAGCCGGGCCGGGCCAGGCACAAGCTCGTCAGCTCCGACAGGGCGGAAGTCATCACGCTGCCTCACCCTCGAACCAGTCACCGACCACATCGGCCGCCGGCAGACGAGTCGGCAGCGACCGCGGCACCTCGCGGTCCGCCCGGCGGCGGACACGGCGAGCCCGAACCTGGTCATGCCCACTGGCCGCGACCCGGACGGCCTCGGCCCGCGCCTCGGCCGCCAACTCGCGGTCAACCGACTCGATCAGCGCGTCAACCTCGGCGCGTTCCTGTGACATCTCTTCCTCCTGGTGAACCGCGGAAACGTCGTCATCGAGCAGCGCCGCGAGTGCGTCGGCGGCCTGACGGTTGGTCTTCCTGATAGGGCTCATGCAGCTCCCTTGTTCCATACTGCACTACTGCTGTACTGCGGTAGTGATGTGGGACAGTAGCGCACGATCGCACCGGCCGCAACACCTCAGTACTGCGGTACGTAAGATGGAGTAATGAGCATCAACCCAGCGGACTCCCGCACTCCTGCCGAGCAGATCGCGGACCACCTCAGACACGCCATTCGGTCGGGCGACTTGGCACCCGGCGACAAGCTGCCCTCGGAACGCCAACTTGCGACGCGCTACGGCGTGAGTACGACAACAGCGGCGCGGGCGATCGAGCGGCTACGAGATGAGGGCCTGGTTGCGAGCAAAGCTGGGGCAGGCCGCTTCGTCCGACGACAGCGAAAGCTCGTGCGGGTTGGCTCGGACCGGTACGCCCGGTGGCGTCGCGCTGCGGGTAAGGCCCCGTTCCAGGCCGAGATGGAGGAGGCTGGAATCAAGTGGCGGCAGGAAATTCTTGAACTTGCGGAGGTGCCCGCCGACGAGTTAGTTGCTCACTGGCTGTCAGTTGAGACGGGTACCTCGGTGTGGGTACGGAGGCGTCGGACGTGGGCAGAAGATGAGCCGACGCAGCTCGCAGACAGCTACTACCCGCTCGAGGTCGTAAAGGGGACGGCTATTCAGCAGGAGGACACTGGGCCGGGTGGTGGCCATGCCCGACTAGAAGAGCGCGGGTATCGCATCGCACGATTCCGCGAAGAAATTCGTATACGTATGCCGTCAAATGAAGAGCTAGTGGCCCTGCAAATGAGCGGGGGAACCCCTGTCGCTGAATTGCACCGCATCACCTATACGGGCAAGGGGGAAGTTGTTGAGTTCTTCCGGTCCGTAATGGCGGGTGACCGCCACGTGTTCGGTTACGAATTTGAGGCACCCGAATGAGCATGAGCCTGACATGCGCAACGGACGCTACCCCTGGTCAACCTAACGAGGATTACCTGATCGCGGGGCCGGAGTGGGTCGCGGTATTGGATGGTGCTACGGCACCGGCGGGGGTTGATAGTGGCTGCATTCATGACGTTCCATGGCTCGTCCGCCACTTATCAGCCGCTATGGCAACGGGCCTTATTGCGTCAGAAACACTGCTCGTTGACGTGGTATCGGACGCTATTGACGCGGTGTGCAACGCGCATGCCGGTACGTGCGACCTTGGGAATCCCGCTAGTCCGTCCTCAACGGTTGCGATTCTGCGCGTACGAGGTGACGATCTCGACTACCTGACACTCGCGGACAGCCCCATCGTGCTCGACACGGGCAGCGGCGTTGTAGCGATCACTGACGACCGCACGTCACACCTTCCCAGTTACACAGTCGAATCGGTACGGGAATTGAGGAATCAGCCAGGGGGGTTCTGGGTAGCAAGCACCAACAGTGAGGCTGCATATGCGGCAGTGCATGGGAGTGTGCGGGCAAAAGACGTGCGTAGGGCTGCCGTGTTAAGCGATGGCGGCGCTCGCTATGTCGAGCGGTTTGGGTTATCCGATTGGGCTGGTCTGCTCGATCTTCTGGAAAGCAGGGGCCCGGTTGAACTCATCCGGCGGGTACGTCAGGCAGAACGGGTCGAAAGCGAAGACGAACGACGGCGGGAGCGACGACGCGGGAAGCGACACGATGACGCAACTGTCGCCTTTGTCACGTTTCATTGAGACCGCAGAGAATTTGGCGGCCTGAGATTGGTCAGAGCGTGGATGGCAGAGTGTCGGCGGTGCGATTGGGCCGACGAAATAGCACACGGGTGGCTGTCAAGTGCGCTTTCAACGGGAGCGGTAGACGGTGCTGCGGTGAGCGACACGAACAACGAGAATCACGAGTTCGTCGTCGTGGATCTCGTAGAGAACGCGGTAGTCACCGACTCGGATGCGCAGTAAGCCCTGCTGACCCACCAGGGCCCTCACGCCGTGCGGGCGCGGGTCGTCGCGTAGGCCTTCAGTTGCCGTCTTGATCCGCGCGGCGACATCGCGGGGGAGCTTGCGGATGGCGCGGGCAGCGGCGGGCACGAACGTGAGTGCGTAGCGGCGGCGCTGGTTCACAGGTTGAGCTCGGCCCACAGCTTCTCAGCGGGAACGGGCTCTCCCGGCTCGGCCAGCGCGGCGCGCGCGGCCTCGATGTCGTCGGCGTCTTCGGCGGCTTCCATCGCGGCGGCCACGTCGGCGGGCACGATCGCGGCGAGCCGCTGCCCATGTTCGGTGAGGTAGCCCACCTCGCCACCCTGGGCAGCCTCGTGCGCCCCCTCGGACAGGTGGGTGCTGGCCTCGCCGATCGGGACTTCGCTCACGGCACCAGGATACGGTCTCCGCGCCTTGCCCGGATAGCGCGGGTGACGCGTCGTGACCAGCCCGGCCGGGCGCGCGAGAAGTGACAGTGCTCCATACCGGAGCTGTCACACCTGTCACTCTGTCACTCTATGCGGCCTGACCTGCGGAAATGGGAGTGGCAGCAGAGTGACACCTCCGGTGCCGCTGTAACTCCCACTCTCTCTCTATGTCACAGGTGTAACGGGTAACGGGCTGAAACAGGGGAGAGGCCCGATCCCCCCTGTTTCAGCCGCAGTGCGACGGCCCGCCGTGCTGATCGGCGATCTTGAACGTCTGAGTGACTAACTGAGTGACAATCGTCAAGGAAACCCCCGGATCAAGGCGGACCTCCACAGACACCGATGTCCCCGCGCGACCTGCTGCTCTACCTGGAACGATCAGGCCCCGAAATTCCCTGACACGGAAGAGGTCACTGGTTCAATCCCAGTATCGCGCACAAGGTCAGCCCCCATATCATGCGAATG